>VXOY01000007.1 GCA_009839835.1 Candidatus Spechtbacteria bacterium SB0662_bin_43
GCAAAGCCATTACTATCTGGGTAGTTTAGCCATTCTATGTGTTGTTGGGAGTGAGTTGTGTTTGAGAAAAGGAAGAATAAAGAGAAGAGAAAAGCTAAGAATACTCCTGCACTAAGGAGTGTGGTTTTTTTTGATTTGTGTAATGAGTAAAAAGGATTCATAAGATTATATTATATTTAATGTCTATTTTTTTTCTTTTTCTATCCTATACTAATACATATTCTTTTGAGATTCAAAAGAAGTCATTATTATATCATAGAATAATAGATGGTGCAAGGGGGTGTAACCATGGGGGTTGACAGAAATGATAGATATGCTATTATTTTTATACCAAACAGAGATGTGCGTCAGATGAACGCACAGAGCTACACACGGAGAGGAACTCTGTTATGGTCGATATCACAGGACACGACTTTGACGCGCAGGAGATCCAGAAAGCCGTTGACTTGTTGATCGAGCAAGCCAACGATGAACCGGGCTACGAAGGCATCGCGGACGACTTCCTGGATCAGTGGGAAGACGACTACGACATCTACGTGGGCGACTTCGACGATAAGCTTGACGAGCTCGTGTCGCAGTTTGCCAACACGAGCAACATTCCCGATTTCAACTCACGGTTCTCGGAGCTCGTGAACGCACATCCCCTGCAAGGCGTGATTCGCGAAATCCTTCGGCGCAACAACACGCCACGCACAAGGATTGGACCGAGCAGCCGGGAAAGGCGAGAATGGGAACGAAACAGGGAGGCACTCCAAGACCTCCAGGTGATGTTTGTCCTCGCCTGGAAGAAAACCAGGGTGGGTGCTTTCTGGAAAAGCATCGTCTACAATCGCAGCCTGCTTGGGTCTCTGATGTTCTACCACCATGTGTTTCTGAAGACACCGGTGCAACAGATGCCAGGATTCTTTCAGGATCCAGACCATCCAGACCACGACTACCAGACGTTCATCCGTGACTTCAAAGAAGTCCGGGAACAGAGGCGGCGTGAGCGACGAAAGAACCGAGGCGACGATCGCCAAGGGTACCGTGACGGAAGTCGACGAGGGTACCCAAGTCGAGACCGTGACCAGCGAAGAAGTCAGGACACGGATCGGCAAGGCTACCGAAGCCGAGACGACGATCGGTTCTGATTGCACAGCCCCCACCTTTGAACTTCAAAGGTGGGGGCTCACTGTTTTTAGCAATAGAAAACGCACATCAAAAATCACGCTGATAGTACAACGGATTCTCAAAACCAATCATTTCTACCTCCTCTTCTAAACAGATACCATAGCGCTTCATAACAGAGTGTTTTGCAACATTAATGAGCATCAAAATATCTTGTGCTTGAGCATCTCCTGTAGCATTGACGAAAAAATTTGGGTGCTTTTCACTAATTTTTGCACCACCAATACTTCTCTCTTTGAGCCCACACTGATCAATAAAATACGCTATCGCAACCTGATTATCGCGAATAGCGCTTGTAATATCAGGGTGTTGGCTCATAAGATGGACAGGTAAATCGTCAACCGCGATTCGTTTAAAAACACTCCCACAATTACCGTACTCCAAAGGGTGCCGCACCCGCCTCCATTCGCGTAGCTCATCAACTTTTTTCTGAAGCACGCTCTTGTCTCCTGTTTGAAACTCAAAAAATGCGCCCAGGATAACCCACCCATCTTCTTCTTTAAAAATACTGGTCCTGTATTGAAACCCGCACTCTTGCTTTGAGATAGTGTACACGTGCCCTGATGGTGATAAAGCACGCACTTCTACGAGGCACTGTGAAATATATCCTCCGAACGCGCCCGCATTACCATGTATTGCACCACCAATGGAACCAGGCAGACCGCCAGCCCACTCCATTCCTGTTAATCCTCTATCTATCAGAATATCAACCACGCCTTGCACCGGAGCACCAGACCCGAAAAACGCGTGGACACCAGTAACGTGTATGTCAGTGAATCTGTTGTGGATGACAACACCTTGGAACCCTTTGTCAGAAACAATAATGTTCGTTCCTCCACCCAACAGAAAAAAGGGAAGGTGTTTTTTTTTCGCCCACAAAACAGCCTCACATAACTCTTCTTCTGATGTTGCCTCTATAAAGTAGTCTGCCTTACCGCCTATTTTATAATTTGTATATGGTTTTAAAACAACGTTCTCCTGTATCATACTCACAGTATATCACATAACACATCCCAAAATTCAGTTGCTAAACCCTCAAACAAACTCTTGCGTTAAGATTTACATGGTAATGAAAAGGGTAAAGAGGAAGGATTATACTTTTTTGTGCATCAATACTATTTCTATGGATGCCATTGTCTCGTAGATGACCTTGGCACAAAAAAGTATAATCCTTCCTCTTATGTAATGGTTGAACAAAAAACAAATCGCCCCTATTTTATCATTCGCCTGAACTGGTCGTAGGCAAGATACGAGAGAGGCAGAGCAAAGATAAGCAGTGCAACGTTGTCTGCGATCTCTCTTTTTGCTTCGTTATAGTCTATAGAACATATTTCTATCGACTCTTTTGATGGAGGGCGATTTTCAAACCGACAATCCTCTACCCCCAATATATATGTCCCGAGCAATGCATTCATAACTCTTGCAGAGCTCAAGACTGTCATCATAACACCTACGATGAGCAAAATAGCCAAAGCAAGACTGAACACTATTTTAATAAGATCTTTTTGTAAAAATAACTTTGTCATAGAGCACTTTTAAAAAATAATTACACTTTCAAGTAACGGTGCACAGCGATGTACGAAGACACAACGCTGAGCACGAACCCAATACCCAACAGCACAAGATAGATATAAACAAAGTGTTGCGTCACATACAAATAGAGCTCCAAATCACGCAAGAAAGAGAGGTGTTGGTCAATTTGCCACGTCAGAAATACCATCAAGCCCATTGCGAATAACGAAGAGAAAATGGCGTAAAAAAGACCTGTGATAAGAAAAGGACCGCGCACAAACCAGTTTGAGGCGCCTACCAATTTCATAATGTGAATCTCGTCTCGTGCAGTATAAATAGCAAGTCGAATCGTGTTATAAGTGACCAAAAATACAAATATCGCGAGTGTGCTGATAAAAATAGGGATACCATAATTCAGCTGGTTCGTAATCGTATTCACTTTCTCTATCAGGGCTTCGTTGTGCGCCCTGTGCTCGTCTTGGAGAAGTGATTCAATGTCTGGTATGTCGTCTATATATCTTTTGAGCTCAGGAAACATCTCGGTATCGTACAATTTGACGTGCAAGCTTGCACCGTATGGATTCCCAACATTTTCCTCTGCTACCCTAATCGCCTCTTGAACAATTTCATTTCCTTGCTCTTTCTGTTGCTGCAATGCCTCTTCAGGCGAGACATAGACAACACGACTTGCTTCAGGACGTTGTTCAATCTTCTCTTTGATTATCAGAACATCTGCTTCTGATGTGTCACGCTGAAAGCGGAGTGTATAATCTGCTCGTTCGTGAGCATCGTCAATAACGGTATTTGCTGCTGCGTTCAATAAAATAAGCCCTCCTATCAATGAAAGGGCAAGTATTATGATGCTCAGCGTCGCCAACGATAACCAAAGGTTCCGTGCAAAATTCTTGATGCTATTCTTTATAATCCGTATAAAATTGATGAGCATACTACGCTTTAACACGCGCACCTTCTTTCTTTTCTACGATTTCGTATTTCCCTTTTTTCTCGTCACTCACTACTTTTCCATCGTCAAGTGTAATAACTCGCCTCTCTAACACGTTCACAATATCTTCAGAGTGTGTTGCCAAAAGAATAGATGTTCCCAGTTCGTTGATCTTCAAAAGCAAGTTGACAATATCCCACGAGTGAACTGGATCTAAGTTACCTGTGGGCTCATCAGCCAACAGTACCTGCGGACGTTGCACTAAGGCACGAGCTATTGATACTCGTTGCTGCTCTCCACCTGATAGCTGGTGGGGAAACCTATCTTTTTTACTTTGTAAATCAACGATGTCGAGGGCTTGTGGCACATCTTCTTTAATATCTCGTTGCGACTTGCCTGCTGCCTCCATTGCAAACGCAACATTTTCAAACACGTTCTTTGAGGCAAGAAGCTTGAAATCTTGAAACACGGGTGCTATTCTCCTCCGATACAATGGAAGGTCTGAGTCGTGAAACCCACCTATATCTATTCCTTCAAAAAAAACTTTCCCGTGCGAAGGTCTCTCTTCTCGCAATAGCAATTTTAAAAGCGTTGATTTACCTGCACCACTTTTCCCTACCAGCGACACAAATTCATTTTCGTCTACCTGAAAAGAGACCTTTTGTAGTGCGTGAAACTCTCCGTATTTCTTTGAAACATTATCAAATATGAGCATAGTAGATTAGAAAGATTGTTTGGTAAATGATTGTATAAATATATCAATATCGCCGTCCAGTACCGCGCCTGTATCCTGAGTAGTAGTGTTCGTACGATGGTCTTTGACGAGTTGGTATGGGTGAAGAGTATACGACCGTATCTGGCTCCCCCACTCTACAGCAACAGCGTCCCCCTTGATACCAGCTGCATCCTCCTCTTTCTGCTTCATTGTACGGATATATACTTTTGAATACAGCAATTTATACGCTTGTTCGCGGTTTGCCGCCTGGCTCCTCTCTTTTTGGCTTGTAGCAGAAATGCCAGTTGGAATATGCGTTACACGAACTGCTGTTTCTCGCTTATTCGTATTTTGCCCTCCAGGACCAGACGAACGAAAAAAATCTACCCGAATAGTATCTTTTGATAGTACCACATTTTGCGTCTTTTCTATTTCAGGGATAATATCCACAAGCGCAAAAGAGGTGTGTCGTAGTTTTGCGGAAGAAAAAGGAGATAGTCGCACCAATCTGTGTACTCCGTGCTCTCCCTTGAGAAGCCCGTATGCGTATGGGTGTTGCACAAAAAGAGTTGCTTCTTTCATACCACCTCCCTCTGCGCTTGACTCTGCTATAAGAGAAATATCCCACCCTTGCCTCTCGCAGTACCGCTGATACATTCTCAGGAGCATACGGGTCCAGTCAGCTGCGTCTGACCCACCTGCCCCGCTATACAAAGAGAGGTATGCGTTTCGCTGGTCGTACTCGCCAGAGAGAAAAATGCGGTATTCTTGCTTGAGGTACTCTTTTTCAAGAACAGAAACTCTCTTCTCAAGGGTATTGATTGTATCCTCAGTACCAGAGTCGTGTTGCGCTACTTCGTCTGTAATCCCGTCTATAGTATCTAAAAATCTTTTCCATACCGCTATCTCTTCTTCAAGAAAAGCGATTTTCTTTTGCACAGCAACCGCCCTCTCAGGATTTTTCCAAAATAACTCAGAGTGGGACTCCTGTCTCAACTCATCCAGCTGTTGCTGCAAACCAGGTATATCAAAGACGGTCCTCAACCGCGAGGACTTTCTTACGCAAATCACCTATCCGTTTATGCAATCCACTCTTTTGATCGCTCATACCACGTATAATACAACACAACCTGGTTGAGAGCAACGGTTATATATAGTATACTACAACGTATCACCCCTGTGCCACCTTAGCTCAGTTGGTAGAGCAATGCTTTCGTAAAGCAGAGGTCCCGAGTTCAAATCTCGGAGGTGGCTCACTCGCTCTTCCACTCGCAACGTTCACACACCACACCTACAACGCTCTGCATATCATCCTCTCCCCCCTATTCCTGTATCCCAACACAAGGCTTACACAGAGTGTGTGGTATAATAAACAGCAATGAGAACGTTGAAAAAAGACAGGTCATTGATAAAAAAATACTGGGCTCTTATCATTCTTGCTGGCATCTTTGCAGTAGGTATATTTATTCGTGTCCACGCTATTGAAACCCTGCCTCTTCTCCGCGGAGACGAAGCAGTGGTTGGGATGGACGCGATTATTGGTTCGCAAGAGACAGATGAAGCAAACGAGCAGAGTGGATTTTTCACCGCATTTGTCGCGTTTGCCTTCTCGTTGTTTGGAGTTTCAATCCCTACACTCAAACTTGCGAGTATTGTGTTTGGTTCCTTAACTATCCTCTCAACATACATCCTTGCAAAACAACTTTTGCTCTTTGCTCAATACAACCCATTAGTCCGTGCTCGCCTCTCATTTTCCCAAACAGCGATAGAATCATCCGCGCTTCTCAGTGCGGGCATTGTTGCGTCCAATATCTTGCATATCGCCTTTTCAAGAAACGCGTACGACACTATCACAGCACCTTTCTTTCTTACCCTTGCCCTTGCTTCAATTTGGTATGCTCTCCGAACAAAGCATCGCTCTGCCTTTATAGGATCAGGTATTGTGTGGGGTATTGGGTGCTATGCGTCTCCCCTCTTCACTGTATCGCTCCTTATGTGTGTTGGCGTTTTAGCGCTTGTGTTCCTCTTCCATAACACGCAGCAGAGGAACAAAAGGATTCATAGCATCCACGCATCTATCAGCGAGAATGAAAAAATCAACATCGGTATTTTTAATGTAACACTCCTCGTTGTTCTTATCCCTCTTTTCATCAAGGGATTTTCTTTTTTTGCACAGAACGAGACGACGTTCCTCCACCAACCAGACGTTTTCTCTTCCCTGTGGCAAAACATTTCCACACTGGTACAATCGTTTTTTGAAGGATCTCCTTTTTTTCAAGAACCATTCGTTGCTCTCCCGCTCATACCTCTTTTTGCATTAGGGGTACTCTACCTTATATGGACGCTCTACAACGCGATACACCATAAAAATAATGCGCTCATCGTTGCCCAACTCACGCTCTTGTGCGCTCCGCTCTTTTTATTGCTCCCTGCGCTCTTTACGACCACAATTGATCCTGGTCGTATACTTATTATCATACCGCTCCTCGCCATTATCGCCTCGTATGGATTCTTGCTCATCACGCGCCTCATCTTCCCTACCAAACAAAAAAGAAGAAGTGGATGGGCTCCCTCGTTTTTGGTTGCGCTCTTTTTTCTCGCGGGCATATTCTTTATACAAAACCACTCCTATACGACCTACGTTTCATCGGCAACACAATCTCATCCATCGTACACAACATCGCAACACATCAACTCTTTTATTCAGCAGCAACACGACACAACCCATATATACCTCGTCGTAAACACACAAGAATTACCGTTCGTACCATACCCAAAGAGTGTCCGCGATACAAACACCGAACACTTACCTATCAGTGGCTATAGCACGCTTTTCCTCCAACACACAAACACCAAGACACCAAAAAAGACAACTTACATTTCGCACACCGAAATACCGCACACCATCCATACCCCTGCGATCATCATACCGCTTGAGGACACACCAGCAATACGAGAAATACTGCGCAAGGAATGGGATATTGGAATCGCAACACAGTACGATTCATTCTGGACATACACCATTCAATAATCTCGCTTATCATATAAACAATTGTATATATCCTGTTTTTTGCCAGCACAGTTTTTACGCTTTTTTTGCATATATACTATGTTACACTCTCAGATTGTAAGAGGGTATAAGAATATGCTTTTATGAGCATCCGTCTTCTGTGTGAAGAAAAGCATATTCTCATACCCTCCGTGTTTTTGGAACACAGACCAGTATGGTATGCTACGGTACATACGCGTGTGTAGTTGAGTGGTAAAACGCAACCTTCCCAAGGTTGAGACAGGGGTTCGATTCCCCTCACACGCTCTTTGTTGCATTGCTTTACGCGGTGCGTTCTCACAATAAAAGAGAAAAAATACAAAAGAAAGGAATAGAGAGCAGAGGGTTAAAAACGAAACAGACCACTGTAGTTAGTGGTCTGGCTGAGGGGCAAGGAGGAGAGGTGTGTACCCTCCTCCTTGCCCTTGCTGGGTGGATGATCGCGAGACCTCCTTGTGCTCGCGCGGGATTGCCCTAATCGCAGACGTTGCCTGGGTCGTCAGGGTGATCTTCCAGTTCTTCCTGGAAGTCGTGAATTCGGGGACCCAGTGCCTCAAGAAGCGCTTCCCCAAATGACCCCATCTCTGCGGTGTCCGCTCCGTTTTCTGCGTGCATGTTGCACAGAGGTTCCGGAGTGTTCGGGCTTTGAGACTGCGGACTCGTCCCGTTGCTGTCTTGGCGACGTTGCGAGCGATGCTTGCGGGCGTAGCGAATGACAGTGCGCCAGTCCTCAGGCATCCTGTATCCCTGTTCTCGCATCTCGCTCTTGATGAGGTCGTATTCCTCTTCAGTGAGCTTGTGGAGATCGCCCTGGGAGGCGTCTGGGTTGTCCTGCCTGACCTGACGGTAAGCAGAATTAGCCTTGTCCGCAAACTTCCGCTTGTCCTTGCCCGTCATCTGTTTGTGCGGAGGGCGCGAATCAGCAGAGCGGTTGTTCCCATGAGAGGACAAGAGATGGTGCGTCATCCTGGACATCACGAGGTTATCAACCTCGCAGATTGTGTAGTGAATGCGCGCAGCAATGCGCACATCCTCGTCAGAATCTTGCACCGGAAGCCCCAGGGCTCGAGCCCTGTCAAAGAGCACGTTCTCTGCCTCATGGTCACCGTAACGCTTGAACGTGTGGTGGGCGAAAAGAACCCTTTTGGCGTTCTCCTCTACCTTTCGCGCGCTCGGCAACATCTTACGCCAATCCTCGATATGGCGATCGGTTACGCCATTGTCGCAAACCCCTTCCAAGAGGTCAAGGATTTCTGCGACAGTTCGCTGTACGGGTCGCCTCCCCAGGTTGCTGAGATCCTCTTGGAGCTCGGCAATAATGGTAGCAGAGAGATTATCTTCTCGCTGCTGTGTGTCGCGGTCGTGAACCATCTGTGGTCTCCTGCAGTATCGTTGCTGCCCATATCCGAATGAACAGTGGCTATACTTTATCATAAACATATCGTTCTGTCAAGCGCTGCTTGTGAATTCCCCTCCCCCTGAAGTGCGACAAGTAAAGAGATAATCATTCAATGAGGATTGGACGATACAATACTTCCCTTGTCGTTTTAAGATATTGTGGATAGTGTCTATTGACACCTATGTTTTATTTTGCTATAATGCCGTTGTATTAAGACGAAAGGGGGTGTGAACGGTTAACTACCTAAGCCACCCCTTTCTTTTTTTAGTTACATATCCTATTTTTCTATTTTGTTTTTTATACCAGAAAGATACACCACATATTCGTTTCCAATTTTTTTATACAGCGAGGATGTGTTACATTCCCTCCTGAAGTGCGACATATTCAAAGAAAAGGATGGTTAAAAAAAGAACCCCGCAAGCAGGGTTCTCTGCGATGCGGGGTTAGTCCTCGGTGAGGAGGTAGGTTGAGATGAACGCGATAGCGACCCCAACCAGGAGGCTGATGAGCCCAACAACGAGGACGGCAGTGATGCTCTCTGTGGTGGGAGTGTTTTGTGCCGCCGCATAGCCGTTGTAGCCAATCACCGTGCCCACCAGGATGAGCGTTGCGCCCACGACTCCGCGCATCTGCTCAACCATGAACAGGGTGGTGATGCCAATGCCGGCGAGCGCGCCGCCAATCAACATACCTGCGGTTGGATCGAGGTCGCCCGAGCCAAGCACGTCGCTGACAACGATGACGATCAGACCTCCAAACACGATGGTGAGGAGTGACCACTGAATGCGAACCACGGTCTATCCTTTCCAGAGAAGGAGACACAGACGAGTAAATATCGTCTTTTGTGTTATTTCTCGCCCTCACCCTACTATATGAGTATGGTTTTGTCAATAGGCACAGCATTGTTCAGCGACTTATATTTTACGTTCTGTAAAAATGTATATGCTCGCTGCAAGAAAGAAAGCGCCACACCAAGATGGTGTGGCGCAACAAAGAGATTACCCGCGGGGCAATCTATTGCCAAAGGTGCGAGTACGGTGTGCGTACTCGGCAAGGGCTTGCTGAACGTGACGTTCGTTGAATTCAGGCCAGTAAATGTTGTAGAAAATGTACTCGGCGTACGCAGACTGCCAGAGCAGGAAATTGGAAACACGTTTTTCACCACCAGTGCGAATGACGAGGTCAGGGTCTGGAATGCCATGCGTGTAGAGGTGGTTTTCTACTGTCTGCTCAGTGATGTTGTGGACAGGTATCTGTGCGTTGACGATGCTGCGAACAGCATCTACGATTTCAGCACGACCACCGTAATCAAACGCAAGGCAGACAGTCATACCAGTGTTGTTACGCGTCAGGCGTACTGATTTTTCCACCTGATTTCTGAGTGGCGTAGGAAGCTTCTCAAGCTTACCGATGTGTCGGAGACGGACATTTGCTCGGTGGAGCGGATAGACCTCGCGGTCAAAGCTGCGTCCGAGAATCCGCATCAACCCATCAATCTCGCGCTTTGACCGCTTCCAGTTCTCAGTAGAGAACGCGTACAGGGTAAGGTACTGGACACCGTGTTTTGCAAACGTCTCAATGATGGTTCGAATGTTCTCCGTGCCTGCGCGGTGTCCGTCCTGTGCTCGGAGTCCCCGTTGTTTTGCCCATCTTCCGTTGCCATCCATGATGACCGCAACGTGGCGGGGCGCATCGTTGGTGTCTGACACTGTGTCCTCCTTTCTTGCGAAGATGCTCTCTATGGCGCACCACAAAGAGTAGTACCACGATACCACTCTTGGCGCGAAGACGCAATGTATCGCTATAACTTTGTGAATTTGTGCATTCCCTTCTGAAGCACGACAAAGAAAAACAGGTATTTTGTTAAGAAAAGGATTTTTTACCTTTTGTATACCTACAATGCCACTGCTATACATACCATTATCTCTATAGATGAAATGGGGTATAAAAAGGTAAAAAATCCTTTTCTGTGAATACGTCGCACTTCGGGGGGATTCACATCTACTCCTTGACATATCAATAAATAAATGCCACAAAGAGCATGTGGAGGAGGTGGATGTCTGCTACCAGGACATCCTTTGACGGATTAGTTCCCCGTACTCCTCCCACACCACCCACACGAAAGGATATAGTAATGGTCGTCTCACAGAAAGATGTGGATGACGCACGCGCGTACTACAAGGAGTGCTTAGAGGAGTTTGAACAGGTCTTGGAACGACCATTCACCACCCCAAGCGAGCAGTACCGTGACGCCTATCACACGTTCAATGAGGCACTAAAAAATTACAGGAACGTTCGCGCAGATTTCCATAAGCATCCTCCTCACAATAAGTGAGGGGGTTTTCTTTTTAGGGGGTATATGTGGCATAGAGCGATTATCCCCTTACAACAAGTAAAGGGATAGTCACTCGGTGAGGATTGGCGATACTATACTACTTCCTTCAAAGAATCTCCTCATCTCTGCCAGACAACACAACAGAAAATATAGAACGAACGACATCCATAAATGATGATTTTTCTTGTTGTTCTTCAGACTGTTCTTCCACAACGTACTGTTGATTATACTTCTGTAAAAACTCCTCATCACTCAACGGCTCTCGTCTGGTTCGCTCAGAAGGATGAATGATCGTGACCTCTTCTCCAATTTTTCTCAGACCCAAACGGTTTCGTGCCTCAATCTCCAGACCCCTTTCGCTCTTGGAAAAATCCAATTCTTGTTGTGCTTGAATATTCTCTTCTTGAATGGCTACCAATTCCTCTCTGAGATCTGCTTCTTCATTTGAGCCCTGCCTCAAAGAGACAAGGTTTTGAATAAAAACAAAACCAACACCCACTGAGATGATGATTAAAAGAACAACTGTTATTGATGAAGAAAGAATACCCCTCATTCTTTTGTACGCCAGTGTGTTATACTATAATAGTATGTTTGAATTTTCTCGAAAACACAAAAAAATAGCGTATATAGGAAAGTGGTGCCTTGTTCTTTTCACGCTCTTTGCAATGGTAATACTGCTGTTGGCACCACTCATTGGTACATAGTACCTTTATCATACCACTATCAACGAAATAGTTGAATGAGCGTGGCGCTATCAAGTTGCACCGTACCAAACTGTTTCAGTCGCTTCTTCCCCTTTTTTTGTTTTTCAAGCTGTTTCTTTTTGCGCGAAAAGTCTCCGCCATACAATCCAGCGGTAACATTTTTACGCGCAGCAGGTTTTGTTTCTCTTGCAATAATTTTACCTCCAACTGCCGCTTGTATAGCAACGGCGAATTGTTCCCGCGGGATACTATTTTTTATTTTTTCAACCAACCTTCTCCCTTCGTACTCAACCCGTGCTGAAGGGACAATGCGGCTCAATGCCTCAACCATATCGCCTGCAAGCAAAATATCCAGTTTCACAACATTGGCATCCCGATACTCAACCGTGTGATACGACAACGACCCAAATCCGCTTGTTGCGTTCTTGAGCCCATCGTAAAAATCAGAGATGATGTCAGCCAACGCTGCCTCGTAGTAGAGACGCACTCGATTCATCCCCAAATACTCTGTCTCTTTGTAGGACCCTCGGATTGACTTCAACACATTCATTGCATTGTTCATATACTCTGTTGGTACAATCACCTCAACACATACCCATGGCTCTTGTATTGCTTGTATTGTGCTACTGTCAGGGTACTGAGATGGGTTTACAACATCTATCACCTCTCCTGTTTTCGTTTCTACGCGATACACAACAGACGGAGACGAAAGCACTATTTCCAGACCATACTCCCGTCTCAACCGTTCAAGGATGATCTCCATATGCAGTATTCCCAAAAACCCTGCCCGTATCCCTCTTCCCAACACGTGAGAGTGTTCTGGCTCAAAAGACAAAGACGCATCGTTCAAGCGCAATTTTCTACACGCTTCTTCCAAATCTTCGTACCGTGCCTCAGACGCAGGAAACAGAGTAGAGAAAACGAGCTGTTGCGGCTCTTTGTACCCGCCCACTTTTTCACGTGCTTGCTTGTGAGTATCAGCGCTCGTTATGGTATCCCCTATCCGCGCCTCTTCTATATTTTTCAACCCTGTTGCAACAAACCCGATATCACCTCCTGACAATAGTGGCATTGATGTTCGCTGCGGTAAAAAAACACCGACCTCTTTTGCAGCGCCAGACGCACCAGAGGTCATAAAATATATCTTTTCGTTGTGGTGCAACGTACCCTCCATAATACGGATATGCGCTATAACGCCTTGGTAATCATCGTACGATGAATCAAAAATAAGGGCTCGCAGAGGACTATCAGTTTTGTTGCGCGGAGGAGGCACAACCGCGACAACGTGTTGCAACAACGTTTCTACGCCTGTTCCTTGCTTGGCAGAAATACGCCAAATAGTTTCAGGAATAACATCAAATGACGCAAGGAGTGTAAGAATCTCATCCTCTGTGTCCTCGCACCGAGCCTGCGGCAGATCAATTTTGTTGATTACAGGAACAATTGTGACACCAAGATCTATGGCTGTTTGTAAATGCGCAACGGTCTGAGCTTGAATGCCTTTTGTCGCGTCAACCAGCAAAATAGCACCCTCAACAGCGGCTAACGCGCGACTCACCTCGTACGAAAAATCAACGTGTCCCGGAGTATCTATCAGGTGCATACTGTACTCTGTCTGGTTGTAGAGGTACTTCATTTTTACAGGTTGCATCTTGATGGTGATTCCTCGTTCTCGCTCTAAGTCCATAGAGTCAAGGTATTGCTCTCGCATTGCGCGATTCTCTACTGTGTGCGTAATTTCCAAAAACCTATCAGCAAGTGTTGATTTTCCGTGATCTATGTGTGCCAATATGGCAAAGTTACGAACTTCTTTTTTCATTATTCTCATTTTTAGACATCACTACACTACTGGCAAAGAAAAGAATTTTTACTTTTTTATACCTCAACTGTCACTACCATACATAAAATTATTTTTTGCTGTGCTGCTTCCCTCTCTTCAAAAACGAGGACACGATTTCCCGTTCAGGAAACTTCATCACAACAGCGATAGCACTATACATCAGTATCATAACAGACACAACAATACCGCTTTCAAAAATAAGACGAACACTGCTTGTGGTGTACGCACCTCCAGGTGAAATGAGTTGCAGTGCCCCCCATGCAACCAGACCAGCGAATAAACCAGCACCGCTTATTCGTGCCAACGCACCCCCTATTTCTCGTACCAGACCGCGATTGCGAACATCTTCGCGCACAAACAACACGAACGCAGCGATCAGCGACACAATACCTGCGAACGAAACTGCAAGAGGAAGTGCAATAATGTTGCGCGCCTCAACATCTGAGATAACGAACGCATCCTCAAGCCATACCAAGAAAGATGTATTAGGAAAAACAAAGAGGAGTATGGTGCTCAAACCAACAGTAGCGACAACCCCAACAATACTAACAAGGACAGGGGTAATAGTGTTTCCACGTGCGTAAAACGCACGAGAAATAACAGGTAGCACAACGTATGCACTCGCCCCAAGGCTCAATACTCCCAACACAGCTGCCATCAAGCGAACATCATCAAAACGAACAGTATCAACGCCATAAATCAATTGAACGATAGGAAATCGCAACACAAAAAACAACACGCTAATAGGAAACGCAAGAAAGAACACTCCTCGCACTATGCGAGAGAGAGACGTCACATATTTCTTGTACTCATGTTTTAAATACGCACCAGACAGAGCAGGAAAAAGAGCGGTTCCAAACGACACCCCAATAATCCCCACGAGCAACGTACTCACATAGTACGAGTTCATAAATACAGTGATAGATCCTTCGCTAATCCGCGAAGCAAGAGCAGTAATGATACTAATGTTTACGTGATACAAGCCCAAGGCAAACGATCGGGGAATCATCAATTTCCATATCCTCCATACAGCAGAGTGGATGGCACGAATCCTTGAAACCACAAAACCAGATCGAATAATAGCAGGCACTTGAATAAGTAAGTGTAGTAATGCACCAAGAGCAACTCCCCACGCCAACCCGTGAATACCCCACCATTTGGTAAATACCACGATTCCAAGTATCAATCCCGCGTTATAAAACAAGGGTGCAAGCGCGTACACAATAAACTTATTCATTGATTGCAGAACGCCCGACAAAACAGCACTCATCCCCAACAGGAGTGGGCTGATCAACATAATTCTTGATAACTCAACGATTGTTTGCTTGTCATTATCAGAAAACCCTGAAGCAAGAATATCAATCACAAACGGCATAATAAGCGCCATGATCAATGCAAACACAATAATCACCACAACAGATGCAATAAAAAACGACTGGGCGACATGCCAAGCCTCTTTTTTATTCTTCTGTATATACGAAATAAAGACAGGTATGAACGCAGCAGAAAGAGCGCCGCTCATAACCAATAGGTATATCAGGTCAGGAACACGAAACGCAGCGTTGTATATGTCTGTTTCAATACCCACACCATACTCGTGCAAAAGCAGCCTCGTGCGCACCAAACCCAAAAACATGCTCACAAATGCAGAAACAGAGAGTATCCAGCCCGCCAAAGCAATAGATGGCGTGGACCGCGAGAGAAAAGAAAACATTCTATTGTTGTAAAATGGAGCACGCAATCACTGAGTCTTGCTCCTGTGTAAATCGGAAACGTGGAATGGGCATATTTTGTTCATTGATAGTACACGCGTACAGAGAACGGGTTCTCCTCTTTGACTCAAACAATCCTGAGTAATCAACAGATGTTCCTGGTTGCTTATGGAGGGTGAGACGATACGTTGTGTGCGTGTACTCCAGCTTCTCAGGAAGACGGTACGACACATACGCCACGTTCTCGCTTCCTGGCTCTATCAATAACCAATTGCCAAAAACAGTAAACCCGCTCTCCTCAAAAATATCTGTGTTGCTCTCTTCGTGCTTCCTCAGGGTACGTTCTATTGTGACAACATCGTCGTCGTGCTGATACCCTTCTTGGTCGTACTGCACCTCTTGATACGAGGGTTCATCTGCAAAACCATCTGCAGCGACGATCTTGGAGCCAAACGGCACAAATACCCGCACATACCCGTAGTTATTCGTGTCGTACCATGGATAGCCTGTTTCTCCTCCGTTGTGCTTTCGCGTAATCCAAACAGTTCGAACAACAGAGCCGTCTTCTTCTATTGTTGTCACAGAATTCAACTCGTCATCAGTAAACAGGTCTGTTTTCCCTCCCCCGATATTTGAGAACACAACAGATAAGGAATCCTCAAAAACAGTCTCGCTATGTTCAGGCAGGGTTATCTTTCCAGCTACAGCATACTTTTCAAACAAGTGCTGGGCTTGTGTATTGGTGCTGTAGAGCATAATATCTTTCTCGCGCAAAGACGACAAGAGAAGCACGATGAGTTCGCCATAGCGCTCTCCTTGAAGAGCACGTTCTAACAACAAAGGGGTCAAGTCAGTAAGAATCTGCTTTGGTCTATTCAACTCCTTGTCGTATTTTTCCTCCACCTCTTCTTGCACAACCTCCAAGAACGAATCCCTATCAATGACAACGTCGTACTCTTCCATATGAATAGGACCTGTTAATTCCAGTAGTCGCAACACGAGCTCGGGCGTTACTGCGATCACTCCGTCAACGCGATGTGCCTCACCGCTCTTTTCAAACAGGTCAATAGCGTTTTGTGCAGTTGTTGGAAAATCAAAGAACCAGTTTGCATCTCGAGTCCCCCACGATGGTGTAACATACTGCAAGGGACGAGGAGGAACAATCTTCTCTGTGATCTGACCATCGGGATCATAAATGCCATTGACCCGTATGTCTTCAAATTCTCCATTATACACAGGCAGAACGCCATAGGTGCCGATAAAACCGCCTGTGGCGCGCAGTTCAGATGAGTTCTGGAACAAAAACAGGTATGTCCTCTCCTGATTGTATCCCAAAAGATCCAGAACAACAGGAATAGCGGTGTAAAACTCTTCAAGGAGCATCTCTATCTCAAGCGCCTGCGTCCGTACAGCAGAGAATTGATCTTGGAACTCCTCAGGCAAATCCCCAGCCTGAACGCGCATCAATTCCTGGTTTGCTGCCAAAAAGTGCGTTCTTGCGTTTTCTACACTTTCAATAATTCCAAGAATGTCTTGGGAGGAATTATCGGTTGTTCCATTTTGCAGTGTATGTACCAACGACACTGCGTTTGAAATTTCACCACCAGACCGCGAATACAATACACCTGCTCTCAATAGTCGCTGCGCAGAAACAACCTCTTGGTTGAAAGGAGTGTACGAAGATACAGAGAGTACAATCTGAGACACGCCCCCTATTTTCTCCTCTGCTTCCTGAAAAGAAGAGAGTGCTGCGGCAAAGTAGTCGCGTGCCCGCGCTCCGTCAAACGCAAAAAGAGCATCTCGCCCATACTCTATGTTGTCGTAACCTGCCTGTGCCTTCTCTATAATTACTCCTTTTTGTTTATATAACTGAACACCCAAAACGCCCAGTACAGCAAGACCAGCGATCAAAACAAGGGCTATGGTGATAGCGAGAGTTCGTTTGAGAGAACGCCACCTGCTGTTTCTATGAACGACCCGCGCAAGATCCTTTCTGTGAAACGGTGAAAACGACAGATGACTCACCTTGTCCTCTATTCTCTGTAATGACTCGTTGAGATAGTTGAAACGTTTATGCTGCGACTCTTCAAAAAAATCAGTTCCAGATGATGAAATAGGTGAGCGAATGCTTGTTAGAATGGGAAGGGTTGCGCTGCCATTCTCTTCTTCTGTGCTATTCAACTCTTGCAAGAGGTTACCTCTTTCAAGCAAGGTCTCTTCCATTGAATTCTCCTCGCCCTGAGGATTGTTTGAAGCAGGTGGCAACGACTCATCAGGAGCATAAGAAGCAAGACGAGCGTGAGAAAGAGTGTCATTATTATACCCTTGATAGTGGAGCGCATCGCGATACTCATCTAATTGCTCAGTGCCCTCGACACCCAAAACGTTCACATCATCGTCTGATAGAGACGCTATACGCCTTAGAACGCTATGTTGGTGGTCAGCATTAGAAGAAACATTCAAAAAAGAGTGAGGCTTGTGGCTGTTATCTTGGGATTCATACGCACTACTCTGACCACCAAACGCGGCACCAGAATCGTTTGTTTTGAGTGTATTCTCTTGAGGTTTGTGTGTATCACTACCCTGCTCTCTTCCCTGCACCATTCGTTCGTGTGTACCATCACTACCCTGCCCCAAAGAATCTATCGGGGCTTGAGCGAGCGTTGCCTGCGGTAAAAAGGGTGGGTGCGACTCCTCAAGGTGTATCTTTGTAAAATCCTCTAAAAGAGGTGGTGCTTCTTCCTGTTGTTTCCTTTTTTCTCTTTCCTTTTCTTGTATATGATTCGCAGCAAGCGGCTTTGCTTCTCTCCCTTTCTTCTGCGTACGACTTTCTAAAAGAGGAGGTGCCTGCTTATGGCTCTCAGGAAGAAGAGGAGTCTGTTCGTGAGATGGTGCGTGAGATTCAACAAAATGTTTTTGAAAATGCTCGCGCTTGGTCGCCAAATCAAGAGATCTCTTTGTCTTTACGCCACGGAGGTCAAGGTGATGAACCACTTTTGAACGTTTCATTCCGCGTAAATCAATCGTGTCGTTATGAATATGTTCACGCCAAAATTTCTCCTGCTTTCGCGGAGTTTTATGATGCGTTTTATTGCTCCCGTGGGAACGGTTCATTACCCATAGTATACCACACTGAACACTATCTCTTTTCCACCACCCGCTCTATTACGCCACCCCACACATCCCGTATCTCTTGCATAACCATCACTCTCCTTCCGCTACCCGCTCTATTGCTGCTAATGTATTTTTCGCAACAGTATCCCAAGAAAAAAGGTGTGCTCGTAGCTTTGAGGCTCGTTGCAATTCGCTGCGCAACTGCGAATCGCGAACAACTTCGTGCATAGATGCAGCAATCTCAGGAATGTTATACGGATCAACAAGAATAGCCGCATCACCAACAACCTCAGGCAACGAACTGCTAAACGATGAGATAACAGGTACGCCTGCGTTCATGGCTTCCAGAGGAGGAATACCAAACCCTTCGTAGAACGAAGGAAACACGAACAAGAGAGCGTTCTTGTACAACTCGTACTTCATATCTTCAGAAACAGCGCCAAGAATCATAATGCGCGAAGCAACAGGCGAATCTCGATGCTCGCGGAGAATGTCACCATACGACCAACCCATACCCCCTGCTATGACAAGATGCGTGTCGCGCATCTCTTCTGAATCTGCTATGAGTGTGAACGCACGAATCAAGCCTACAATATTTTTACGCGGCTCCAAGGTGCAGAGCGACAGAATATACTTTTGAGGCAAAGAGACCTCGCTTTGCAACAGTGGTTTGCGGCGACGTGGCTCTTCTCGCGCAGCAAGCGGAATAACTTCAATCGTATCAGGATCAATGTGGTACAACGAGATTAAATCTTGTTTTGTTGCACGGGAAGGGGTCAAAATGTACGTTGCCCTGTGCGCTTGTCGCTTAGGTGCAACCATCGTGTGCCACAACCTTCTCTTTGTATCAAAAAAGGAAGGGAATCGTTCAAAAGACACATCGTGAAACAACACAATATGAGGACTTTCTTTTTTTAATGACACAGGAATAATGTGTGGGCTAAAAAACACATCAAACGATGTGTTTATCAATGTCTCCACCTTCAGCCTGTTGAATCGTTCCGCAAGAAATAAGAGTTTATTTGGATACGAAACAAAATGAGACGTCACATTATCCTGACCTTCCAGCGATAAAGACAACGCAACATCCTTCTTGCGGAACGAACTATAAAAGAGGTGAAAGTGATGCTCTGTTCCGTAGCGAACCAACAAAGGAACAATGGTTCGAATATACTCAGAAACACCGCCATACAAACCTGGTTCTAACCCACGAATATCAATTCCTATGTTCATGTTTTACGATTATTGATACAGCGACTGTGTTAAGAGAGGAGAAGAAAAGCATATTCTCATACCCATTTTCTTTATAACGAACATGAGCGCAAAAAAGTATAAGCCCTGAACGATTGCTGTAATCAGTTTAGTTGAAGGGCTTATACTTTTTTGCGCATACATACTCCTGTATATGAGATTATTTGTAAATGGGTCAGGCATAAAAAAGTAAAATCCTGTTTCTTTTTGCTGAGATGAATATAAAAGCCATACTATCGCTGTATAACGCTCCTTTTCTGTTCTAATGCAGCAGACCGCACGACACGGACGATCTCGCTATGGAACACAGACCTATCAAATCGGAGCGCTGTTTTACGAACAGTCTCGGGGTCAAACACCATTCTATCAAACCGAATCAGTGCTTCTTGTAAGGACATCGCGTTCTGTTGCCCAAAAAGCAACCCATTCTCCCCCTCCTTGACGTACTCCAACGCACCGCCTGCCCTGTACGCAATAACTGGCCTACCTGACGCAAGGCTCTCAATAGGGCTAATCCCAAAATCCTCTTCTTGCGGAACAAGAAACGCGCGAGCCTGCGAATACATAACCCGTAGTACATCATCTGAGACTCGTCCCAAAAATGTAATGGTATCTCCTGCCATTTTTTTCAATCGCGGATACTCTGGCCCATTGCCAACAACAACAAGCGGTAACTTCAACGCAGTGCACGCCTCAACAGCAATATCAAACCGCTTGTATGGCAACATCCTTCCCACCAACAAGAAATAGTCCTTTGCTTCCCCAATACTGAATCTTCCTGTGCTCACAGGCGGATACACCACCGTTGCGTTGCGATGGTAGTACCGTTCTATCTTTTGCTGGATAAAGTACGAATTACAGAGCATAGTATCAATCCGTTGCGCACTCGACCTATCCCACAACCGCATATACGGCAACAAGAGCGGAAAAAAGGTAGATAGCCATTGAGGGTACAACGACGATCCAATAACATCCTTATAATCCATCCACGCAGAACGCATAGGAGTGTGGCAGTAACAAATATGATGCGTGTATTCTCGTGTCAAAATTCCCTTACCAAAACTCGCAGAACTTGAGACAACAATATCATACGCCGATAAATCAAACTGCTCTATCGCAAGAGGCATCCACAACGCCAAAAAACGATGGAAGAAGGGGCTGCGAGGTACTTTTTGCAACGACGAAGTATAGATAGCTCTATCGGCAAACGCCCTGCCCGTCATCTTCTCATCGTACAGAAGCGTATAAATAGGAGCATTCGGAAAGAGAAGACACAGCTCTGAGAGCACCCTCTCTGCTCCTCCGTATTGGGTAAGGTAATCGTGTACCAACGCAATGTTTTGCATACTACGCGCCACGCCCTTGAAGTACGACCAGGGCTGTCTTGAATAAAATAATAATATCTAAACGCAACGACCAATTTTCTATATAATACCTATCCATCGCACACTCTTCTTCAAAAGAAAGGGTGTGCGACCCATTCACTTGTGCAACGCCTGTCATTCCTGCCTTTACCGCAAACCTCTTTCTCTGGGAAAAAGAAAACATTTTTATCTCATCAGGCTCGTGGGGTCGTGGTCCCACCAAACTCATATCCCCCTTCAAGACATTGACCAATTCCAGTATCTCGTCTATGTGATACCTGCGTAGCACCATTCCTACTCTTGTGATCCGTGGATCGTTCTGTATTTTAAACAACGGGTCATTACTTCGTTCATTACGACTATACAGGTACTTTTTGAAGTGTTCAGAGTGATCAACCATAGAACGAAACTTGTAGAGATAGAAAGATCCTCCCTTGCCAACGCGCGATAATCGCACAACAGCAGGACCGCTACTCTCCCATTTCACAAGAAGCGCAACGACTACAAGGAAGGGCGACAAGAGAACCAATAACAAGAACGACACAACAATATCAATCATCCGTTTGACTACCATACCCCAACCACTCAACCGCGTATGATGGACTGATAAAAATGCGACTCCTTGCGTAACATCAGTCTCCATATCTGCCAACAATGAGTCAAACGTATCTGGCGTATACGAAAACTGGATTGAGTTGATTTCACAAAAATGCAAGAGTTGTACCATATCGTTCCTATTGTATGATGCGCTCGCGACAATAATCGTCTGGAGCCCATACGTTGTGTGGATTTTCTCTATCTGGTCTAATCGTACAGAAGGCAACTCTCCAACAACTGAAACACCCTTACCCTGTCTCTGCACTAAAGCGCTTCGGCTCTGTGCAACATCAGCGATATCACCGATGAATAAAACGGTATTCTTTCCAATACCATATTGGTACAACAAAATTCGCCGTACAATACGAACAATCATTCGGGCACTGATAACCAAAACAATTCCCATTCCCCACGAAACGAGAAAAATGAACCGAGAATCAAACCACTCCAGCTGGAGAAAAAGTCCAACAACAATCGCCATCATCCCAAGCGTAACAGAAAAAATAACCATTCCCATCTCTCGAAAAACACTCCATCGGTTGCGCAAGGCATACATACCCATAATAATCATAACGCCCAAAACAATACCCACTCCTATTGTTGCAGCACCAAAAAACTCGCTCTGTGATAGCGAAAACTCAACAGGACGAATATCTTCTATCCTGCTGCTCAGCCGCAGAAAATAGGCAAAAAACGCAGCACAATACAGCATTGCACCATCAATGCATATCTGAACAACACTGCCAAAAACATCGCTTTTTTTCATACCAACGCAATAGAATATCGTATCTTACATTTTTAAACAGCATTTTTCAACATTTTGCAACGTTAATCTGTACATCTCCACCCACCTCTTTCTTTTCCTCCTTTTTCTTTCCTCCCTTCCTTCATCCCCCCTTCCTCTCTTTTTCCTTTCCCCCCTCCCCTCTCTCTAACCCAATAGAAAGATGGGATTTTCATTAATACCCATCACTACATATACTCATACCAACAAAGGAAAAGGATTTTTACCTTTTGTATACCTACAATGCCACCGCTCTACATACCAATATCTCTATAGATGAGATGGGGTATAAAAAGGTAGAAATCTTTTTCTTGTAGTATGTCGTATTTCAAGAAAGAAATCACACGCGTTAATTGACAGAAGGCAAAGAAGAAGGCACACTAAAAACAATTACTACAGAGAGTCGCGCTACCTGTTCACACAGGCAGTGAGGAAAGTACGGACACCCCATTCTTTGAATGGAAGTGAGTGATTGGTAACGCCAATCGCGCAAGGACACGCTCCTTGCGTAGGGAAAGTGTCACAGAAACAAAACAGCCCCCTTATGGGAGCGATAGGTGAAATGTAGGGAAATAAGCCCCCCTTCACTCTTATGGTGACATAGGAGTGTGACAAACCCCACTCGGTGCAAGGCCGTGTTCTGTTTTTACAGAAAGTGCCGCTTGAGATAGCGTGGCAACACACTATCCAGATAAATGGCTCTCGCCTGCTTGCAGGTACAGAATCCGTCTTATCGTAGTAACAAAATACCGCGCCTGATAGGCGCGGTATTTTGTTACCTACCCCACCGTAGCAGGAACCTCTCTGTAGGTAGGGAATTGTTGTTGATTGTTTCCAGG
>VXOY01000026.1:0-6438 GCA_009839835.1 Candidatus Spechtbacteria bacterium SB0662_bin_43
TTGTGTATAACCCACCTCATTTTAAGCATTTGGTGGGTGGTGCTCGTCCTCGTGGTTTTAATTCGTTTGTTTTTTGTGGGGTTATAAAAGAAGACAAGAGAGTGGGGGTTGCTTCGCAACCCCCTCTTCTTTGTATTGATATATGCTTCTCACGCTCGCAGATAGTTTTCAATCCAGTGTATTGCCACCGTGGAATTTTTTGTGAATCTCTTTGAGTCGCTTGTTCGTAACATGGGTGTAGATTTGCGTTGTTGCAATGTTTTTATGACCCAAAAATTCCTGCACAGTTCGCAAGTCTGCGCCATTGGTGAGTAAATCTGTTGCGTACGAGTGCCGAAGTGTGTGTGGAGTAACGCGAATCGGTAATCCTGCTCGGGTTGAGTGCCGTTTCAGCGCGTACTCAACTGAGCGCGCGCTCAATCGTAGGGAGTCTGCGTTTTTGAACCGATGATTGATAAACAGCGCTTCGTCAATATCGTCTCGTTTATTCAAGTATCGTTTTATCCATTCCAACGCCCGTGGCGAGAAATAAATTGTCCGTACCGTTCTACCTTTGCCTGTAATATGTATTTCCAACCCCTCTTTATCCTTGAAATGTATTTGCTCACGGTTGAGAGCCACTAACTCTGATATCCGTAATCCTGTTGAGAATAACGTTTCCATTATTGTTCTGTCGCGCAGCCCCTGTATAGTTTGTGTGTTCGGAGTTTCCAGCAATGTGCGGAGCTGGTGCAAGTCTAAAAACTTTACGCTTTTCTCGCGAGAGTCTTTTGGTAGCTCAACTTGTGACGCTGACAAAGCGTCAATATCTTTTTTTGCAAAATAGTTCAATAATGCGCGCAACGCAACCAAGTAGTAGTGTTGCGTAATTCTCTGTAATGGCTCGTTATGTTGTGGGTCTTTGTAGGTTCGCGCAAGATAGATGCGGTAGTTGGAAACATCTTTTGTAGTGAGTTGGTGCGGGAGAAGCGACTCTTTTTTCGTGTTGCGCAGCCATTGTACAAAGACCTTGAGGTACTGGTGATAGTTTTCTTGTGTTCGCGTTGCAAGCCCTCTGTCTATCTCACAGTAATCTAAAAAATCAGGAATATGTTGTATAATGGGAACAGAATTATTCATACACTATGCTATACTTATAGTATAATACATTATACCACTTTATTTCTATGAATAATGATACAGGCAAACATCCAGAAGATGAAAAAAGCACAAGCACGCAAGACCACGATAACGATAGTAAAAAGGAGACAAATCCTTTTTACTCATTTATAAACAATGAAGGAGATCCTTTTTTATTCGGGTTATCAAAGGTGCGGTTTTTTGGTTTGTGTATCATTATTGTCATTTTAATAGCATCTGCAGTAGGTGTTTCATTTTTCAGGAACGAGATACAAGAGCAGAGAAGAGAAAAGGCAGAGCAGTGGTTTGTTGATATAGGGGAAACACTCTGTAAAAATCAAAACAATGAACATCCATTCTATGGTCCTGAGGAAATAGAAGAGGCGTGCCTTGAAGGGTTATCAACACTCCAGCAGTATATGGGTGCTTTTCAAACATTTGTAGCAGAGACAGGGTCAAAAGGATCTGAACTCTCCGAAGAGGAACTATCAAATGTGTTTTTCAAGGTGTTTGTTGCAAAAGAAATCAATAACAGAGCTTCTCCAGGCGAGTATGCTGCGTTTATGAAAAAGTGTTACGAGCATCCTGATATCAATACAGACACTGCTGCCCTTTTGTGCAGCCTCCTTTTCTTTCCTGGATAACGGCGGAGAGTGTGCGTGGTCTTTTTCTTTTTGTATTCGGCTTTCCCTATCAAATAACAAAAAAGTATACGCTCTTCAACGAAACTGATGACAGCAACGTTTACGGCTCATACTTTTTTGTTTCACTTAACCACGCAGACACACACCACTATCCTTTATTATATACCCTTTTTCTCGTCTCATCTCCTCGTTTTATAATAAAAAATCAATCTCACACACATCTCACCACCTCCATTTATAGCAAAAATCAATCAAGATAGGGGAGTGCTTCATAAACTCGCACGTTTTTTGGCATCTGAGTGCTGAAAGAGCAATACGCATCTTTGTTTTCTTGTTTTTGGGTACCTATAATGGTATGGTAGAGGCAACGATACCCTGGCTTGAACAGAAAGGATGTGCCTAATGCGTATCGTAGATCGGGCGAAGACGCTCGTTCAGCACCTTACGCAGCCGCAGGTACAACCTGCGAGCAAAAAGCCTGCTGAACCCCCCCCAGAGTACCGTCGTGACCTCATCACGGGGACGCAAGTCATCATCGCACCACAACGTGGTAGCCGACCCATCACCTTCGTTCTCCCTTCTGATGAGAGCGAGATGCTCGCACCACAGCGTGATGATCCGTTCCTTGACCCACAAGCATCAGGCAACAAAGAACCTGTGCTGTGTCTCACCGAACAAGAGAGCGGTGAGTGGTCGCTCCAGGTGTTCGAGAACAAGTATCCCGCTGTCCAGACAGACCAGCCTGTGGTTGCGGACGTGGATCTGGGTCCGTACGAGAGCGCGTACGCATACGGGTACCACTACGTTGTGGTTACCCGTGACCCTGTCAAGAACATCGCTCACCTGTCTCACGACAAGGTTGAGGAGATTATCCGTGCGTTTCTGCAGATGTACCGTGACATCCAGAACGATCCACTGATTCGCTACATCACGGTTTTTCAGAATCACGGACGGCAGGGAGGAGCCTCGCTCCCTCACCCGCACTCACAGATTCTGGCAACAGCGATCGTTCCAGACGACGTGCGAGGTCAAATGGAGCGTGCCAAGAAGTTCTACGAAGCACATGGTGCCACGTTGTTTGACTTCATTATCAAGCGAGAGCTCGCTGATGAGTCGCGCATCGTGTACCAGAACCAACACTTCTTGGTGTTTTGCCCGTACGCACCACTGTTCTCGTTTGAGATGCACATCTTTCCCAAGGAGCACGAATCGTACTTTGAGCACATCAAGGACGAGCACATTGGGTACTTGGTAGATGCACTGCGAGCCACGTTGCAAGTGCTTTCCAAGGTGATGTTGAATGTGCACTACAACTTCTTTGTGCGGGTTACGCCAGTCAACAGCGATTCTCGCTACGACTACTGGCGGTGGCACATCGTTGTAACACCTCGCATCCTGCACCTTGCTGGACTCGAGATCGCAACGCGGTTGTCGTCTCTGAGCATGACACCCGAAAGGATGGCAGAGTCCCTGCGCGAGAACACCGTTCCAGGAACGTACTCGTTCAACGAGAGGATAGGAGAGTAGTTCCTTTGCCCAACCCCTTTGCAACACAAACTGCAAAGGGGTTGGGCAACACACATTTTAACACTACGCATAGAGCGCAGTGTTTTTTGTAACACTGAATAAGGGCGTAAAACTGCATTCGTACACGTATCCTCTGCAATGGTTATACTATACATTTCTATTAGTTTTGTCGTATGTCTTTTTCACATCTTTTATTGCAGCTCGAATGATTTTTTTCAAAATATGTATATCAATATCAGATAGCCGCTTGATTCGCAAGCAACCAACACCTCTACTGTACTTCCCAAGTTTTTTCAAATCCTCATCATGTTTATCATAAAGAGATGTGATGTATAGTGATAATCCCTGTTTCGTCGGAGAAAACCCCACATAAAACCAATCTCCTTCTTGAGAGCTCCGTTCCGACTTATAATGATACACGCCAAAGCCAACAATGCGCGTTCCCCACATCACTCCCTTTTCCTTCGTTGCCTGTTCCAATATCCTCAAAAGTTCCTTACTATCGTTCCGTTGCCCCACATTCTCAATAGAATTCAAAAATTTCAAAACACTCTTTTGATTCCTTCTTGTTTTTAGCATATTTATCTGAAAAGCATTATAGCATCTTGCGTTCAGTAGAATTATACACAAACCTTTTTGATGGCGGGTGGTATAATAATTACAGATGAAGGAATGCGGTGTCTCTCTATAAAGTGATTCTCATTGTTTCTATTAGTATTGAATGTTATGATTGAAATATAGTTCTTTAATAACAGAATAAACGATTGATTTTAGACAATTTAAACTTCGTTTAAGATTGATTTTAAGCGGAGAATTCAATAAATGCTCCGTATAACACGGAGAGAAAGGCAAGTGAAGTATAGCCATACTCCGTATAACACGGAGAGAAAGGCAATATGAGCGATTGTGTGCTCCGTATAACACGGAGAGAAAGGCATAGCGTACCCCTCCCCTCTCCGTATAACACGGAGAGAAAGGCTTGGTACTTTTGAACCCACTCCGTATAACACGGAGAGAAAGGCACCTATCAAGTTTGTCTGCTCCGTATAACACGGAGAGAAAGGCGGGGGTATGGGGGTTATCGCTCCGTATAACACGGAGAGAAAGGCTAATCAATCAGTTCGCTTACTCCGTATAACACGGAGAGAAAGGCTATAATAGCAGGGCAGACTCCGTATAACACGGAGAGAAAGGCAACCTTACAAAACAAAAACTCCGTATAACACGGAGAGAAAGGCCAAACAGTGCTCTTTGACCTCCGTATAACACGGAGAGAAAGGCGAACACCTTGATGATGCTCTCCGTATAACACGGAGAGAAAGGCTTATATAAATCAAGTTTACTCCGTATAAGAATTCACCCCTTCTCCTGTGATCAATTTTCTCCGCTCATTAGTGTAAAAAATTCAACATTCAAAGGGTTTCCTTAATTTGCCTTACTCTTTTTGAATTGCTTCTGCTTAAAATCAACCTTGAGCGAGGTTTAGTATTATGAATAAAAGACTACCTTTGTGGTTGCCATATACGAATAAAATTGTCTATACGAAAAATTCAGTATCATTTATTTATAAAGGAGGAGAATTGAAGTCTCGTTTCAGAGAAATTCAATCCATTTTTTTCTATGGAGCAGTATGTCCGTTAGAGGAAGGTTTTTTGACTTTGTGTAGTCGTTATAAAATTCCTATATGTATACACAGAAGGCATATGCATCAAGCAATATGGATTACGAATAGTTTTGATACCAACATAGATGATGTTGTTACACAGCAAATTTTATACAGGCGCAACAAAAAGAAACAATTTCATATCGCGTATAAATTGCTCAAGGCAAAAGTAAAAGGAATGAGCTGGTTGATAGCACCTCCAGATTTACCAAGTTATAAACCAAAAAACATAAATGATTTAAGAGTTATTGAGGCGTGGCACGCACGAAAGTATTGGGACGAGTACTACAAGCGATTGGGTTTTAGTAAATCAAATAGACGAGGAGGTGCTGATAGCAACAATATTGTTACATCAGCATTAGATGCAATTTCAAAATTGATTACAGGAGTTATATTGCGATGGGTGTTATACCATAAACTGAGCCCATATCACGGATTTTTTCATATCACCACCGAATACCCCGCACTGATATATGATTTGATAGAACCATACAGAGGGTATTTTGATAAAGTAGTGTTTGATACTTTCCAAGAAAAAGAAGATGTTTCAAAATGGGATGGGCAAAAATTTATCGGTGCTGCTACGAATAATGTTGAGGCATTTTTAGATAAAAAGATATATACACCACAAACACAACAAATAGTAACGTTTCAAGAATTATTGCACGGTTCGGCATTGGCGTTGCGCGCATATTTAGTGAAAGATTGCACCAGATTTGTTGTACCAATGCCAGGTAAGAGAAACGGTGGGCGACCTATCAAAGCAGGATATAAATTGTATGGAAGGCATGCGGGTTTTACCGATTTTCAAAAGTCAATCAATGAGGAGATAGAAGAAATAGATCACGAAAGATTATGGTATGGATAATAATATAAATCTTATTTATTATATTGAACATGAGCAGAAATAATACAAAAAACAAAAGGTCAAACCTTGCAGGGTACAGGCTACATTTGGCGAGGTTAAATTATTCAGGCAAACAAAGTATTAGAACAATGAAATTTCCATTGTTGCCTTATGATGCGGACAGTAAGAGAGGTAAAAAAGAAAAAAAGCAAGAATACAGAGAGAGGATACAGAACGAAACAAAAAGCAATGAATTTTTTCAAGATTTTGTGCAGAGCGTACGGTCTGATTATGAAAATATGTATGGATCTCTCAACCTTAAGAGTTATATGGATAATTCAACGCGATATTCATTGAAAGATTTTTGGATTGATTCGTTGAGGGCAGGAGTGACAATGCATCACAATGTTGCGAAACGTAATGATGTTTTGAAGATAGTTGAAGGTACTGCCGATAAGTCTGATAGCAGGCAAAAAGAAAAGATGATGAAAATAAACCGTGATTTTTTTGAGAATCTTGATTTTCAAAAGTTTAAAAAAGAATTCATTTTAAAAAGCGGAAAAAGAAAGGGTGCGAATGTAGAGAGGGAGCGGATCATGGGGTCCTTCCCCCCTTCAATGTGCTCGTAGTTCAGGCCA
>VXOY01000026.1:6448-22585 GCA_009839835.1 Candidatus Spechtbacteria bacterium SB0662_bin_43
GATGATATTTAATTGTATCTTAACAGAACATCAAGAAACTCAAAATACAAAGGTGTTGGTTGAAAAATTCGTAAATGATTTCAAGGATTTAATGGGTGATATGCAGAAACAAGAGGAGTATCTTGCTGAAAATTATGGAGTTGATAAGTCGCTGTATAAAATAGAATCTATAAAGAATGAAGGCGATGAGAAAAGTAAGATGGACACTGCAACATTCTATATTTATCCGTATTTTGATTTTGATAAAAATTTAAGCATAGAGGAGTGTATAAAAAGAGTTGATAGTTTTATTGGTGATAAAAAGTTAAACAGAAATGTAGAGGAGTTGATAGGCGTATCAGATAACGCAGGCGGTTTCAGTTTTTATTTTAATAATGGATTGCAATTATTACAAAACAATAGAATAGACGAGATTAAAAACGCAATTCTGCAAGCATCTTCTTTATGGAATGGCAAGGAAAATGAACTACAAGAACGGTTAGAGTTTTTGAATAAAAAAGCGAAACAGGTATTGCCTGTGCGTATAGTAAAAAATTGGCACGAATATAGATCTGACATTGGTGGTTCTATTCAATCGTGGGTTTCTAATTCATTAAGGCAAGATATTGAGATTAAAAAATTATTGTATGGTTATAAAGAGAAGAAAGTAAAGAGAGGAGGTGAGATAGAGGAACATGATATTGAAGGGCACATTCAAGAGATCGAAAAAGTGTTAGGAGATGCTGAGTTAGGTGGGTACAAGCAGTATTTTGAAAATAAAGAAGATGAGGGTGGTATAAGACAGACAGAAGAGGTTATTGCAAAAGTGAAACAACTCAAAAAACATCTCGATGATGAAAAAGAAAAAATTGATACTGAACAGCCCAAAATAAATCCTGCTATTTTGAATGACTACAGAGATGTTTTGGCAGATTTTAGGAATACATTTAATCACCTTTATCAAAAGCGATACGGATTAGAAGAACAAGATGAGGGCATAGAGCAGAAAGACGAAAAAGGAAAGAAAATTCAAACCGTTAATAAAAAATACCCAAAACTTTTCAAGGAACTACCTAAAATTCCTAAATTTTTAGGCGCAGTTAAGATTGAAGAGAAGGGCGTATATGATAAGTATATTTGTTCTTATAATGGATTAAAGAAAGGTGTAGAGTTTTTGGGAGGTGTTACATTTACGGGGAGTAAAAGAATAGACGACTATTACACATACAGGAACGATAGTAGTAAAGATAAAGAGGAAATAGAAAAAGCAAGAAAGAGAAGTATAGAAAGGGTACAAAGGGTCTTAGAAAATATACTACGATTGTATAGAAGTACAGATGCAAAACAATTGAAAGGTCAAAAGATAAAATCTTTGCTAGCAAAATATTGTAAAGACATATCTTTATTGGATGGCGAGTATAACTATATTTATAGAAATGAAAGATACGCAAGAGATAAAAGAGGACAGAAAATAGAATTAAAGCGTGTTGATGATGAGTTAGTGGAAGATGATTTTATCCAAGGTCTTATAAGTGACCTACAGAGCTTTGAATGGAGGTTAGATAATATAAAACAAGGTAAATGGTATGAACGAGTTGCAGGTTGGGGTGCGTTAGTTGAAATTGAAAAGATAAAAATAGGACTTATGGCATGGTTCTATGAAATATCTGTTCCACATAACTTTCAAGAAATTGAAAAAAATAAACTTCATTTTAGAAAAGTAGAAGCAATTGTGAAGCGTTATAATCAGGATGAAGTTTTAGACAATAAAGAAAAAAATACAATTATACAACAAGGTATTGTTTCTGAAATGCGAGGTATGATAGCACGAATGAGCAAGCAAGAGATTATAGCACGATACGTTGTTCAACCTGTTAATGCAGAGCAAAAATATCCGCTTGTTATGGATGAGGGTAAGTATTATATACATCCAAAAGAAATATTGGACAAGGATGAAATAAAAGAACAACCTGTTAATATGATTGATATTTCAAAGGAAAAAGATTTAACAGAGGAGAAAAATAGTCGTATCAAGGTGAGGCGAGATAGTTTATTTGCTATTACTTCTTCAAAATATCAAACACAGTTCTTGAACAACAGCTTGAATAGACAATTAGAGAAATGGCAAAACCTGAATCCCCAATTATCCGAGTACTCGTTTATAGTAGAAGATACGCATAAGATAAAGTGGGTTCAGGATGGCGATTCCTACACGCCCAATTGTGATGAAGTTTTGTTGAGTCGTCTTTTTGTTTCTGTTCCATTCAAGATAGGTGTTGAAAATAAAGACAAGACAGTCGCAATCAAGCAACAAAATAAATTTATCGGCATAGATATAGGGGAGTATGGTGTTGCATATTACGGGCTAGACGGTAGCGATTTTTCTGCAAAACCTTTTGTAGCAGGATTTTTCTTTCAACCAGATATGAGAAAGATACGAGAAGGTATTGCAAAAAATAAAGAAAGGCAACAGGCAGGTACATTTACCAACTCAAACACTCAGATCAAGAGAGTGAGGGATAATGCTACTACAAAAATTAGAAACCAAGTACATCAGTTAGTTGTTGAAAATAATGCTTTGCCTATTTATGAAAAAGAAGTGAGTGCATTTGAGTCAGGTAGTGGAAAAATATCTGCTATATATAATTCTATTAAACGATCCGATGTATATGCCGAATCAAAAGCTGACGACATGGAGCATAAATTGATATGGGGAAATGATAAAATTATGGTGGGAGCTGAAATAGGGGCATATGCTACTAGTTATATGTGTTCTGTTTGTTATGAAAGTATCTATGCCTATATTGCAAAAGATGATTATGAGAGAGAATATGAAGTGATTGATATTGTGGGAGAGCAAAAGCAAATCAAAGACAAATGGAATGCAACCGTGAAATTTGATATTGAAGGTAAAGAAATGTATGCATATATTGAACAAAAGGATAAACCAGTAGGCAAAGGAGATACATTTAATGGTAAAGGTACAATAAATTTTGTTCGCAAGTACGAAAGACCCCCACTGGATGTAGTGAGAAAAATAGAACGATTGCCATCAGCGATACAGCAGGAATTAAATGAATGTACTAAGAAAGAGAGAGTAAAAAGCAATGGTGAGAAAGAGAAGATAAGTGTTTGGGAGAACAGAAGAGGCTCGCAAGGCGTCTTCCGTTGTGCATTCTGCAATAAATGTTCTGATGCGGATGTTCAGGCTTCAATGTGGATTGCATTGAAGGGTTACTTGCAAAACGTCAAAAACGCAGTACAAAAGAAAGAGAATAAGGAACAATACAAGATGTATGAGGGTAGTATTGGTAAAGAGGTAGTGGGGGAAATAGCAAAGGGATTCAGTCAAGGAGGTAAAGAGCAGGTAAGGTTTATACTTGATTTTGCGAAAGATAACAGCATAATGTTACGGTAAAGGACAGTTCTGTGGACAACCATTCTCTTGACTAAAGATATATTATTGATTAGTGTATATAAAAGATAAAAACGAAAAACTTAGTACACAAGAAAAGCATTAGTGTCACTATGAAGTCGACGATAGTAGATACGGGATTTCATAAATAGCTTTACCTATTCATTTTTATCAATGTATTATTAAATAATCTAAATTTTTATTATGACTAAAGTTTATAAGATATCTAATTCTATTACCTCTAAATTATATATTGGGATTACTGACAAGGAGTTACCTGACAGACTGAAGGAACATTCAAGCACTAATGAAACTTTAATAGGTAGAGCAATACAACAATATGGTGTTCTTAAGTTCTCCATAAACTTAATAGATTTATGTTCCACGAGGGCTGAAGCAAAGAAAAAAGAATCAGAATATATTCATCTTTATAATACATTGGATCCGAATGGATACAATGAGAAATCTTAATAATTAGTATATCAATCTACGACATACGCTACTGAAAGTAGCAGGGGAATCAAAACGTGCTAACCCAAGTTTCTTTGTAGTAGACTGGTTTGTCAATGGGCGTAAAACAAAAGACAGGTGTTGTTTTTTCTTTGTCGTATTCAGAGAGGACGCGTACAACATAATGTTGGACTATTTGGTGAGTATAGTGTATAGTAGCAATGCAACGATTGGAGAGCGTCGTGTCTATCACGAAAGAACAGCAGGAACAGGCGTTGGAGATTGTTGGGCGGGCGATGGAGCACGCCCAAGACCTTCTCTACTTCACGTCTTCGGTATCGCACGAAGCGTGGCAGAAAGAGCTGCGAGACATCCTTGCACACGTGTACGGGGATTTGCATACACGTTACAGTGCTAAAGATTCGGAATATAGGAAGATTGCGTCTCGCTACGCACAGTATAAGGAGTTTGCTACAGCGGCAAGTACATATCATGATTTAGCGAATTCTTGTCGGGTGATGGCAAATAGTTACTATACAAAAGCCGAGTATGGTGGCGAGATTGATTCTTTGCCCGAGACACAAAACCTGGCAGAGTTCCGTGAAAACCAGATTGTTCATAATAAAGACCAGATGCGTGAATTGATGCAGGAAGTGTTGGATGTGTTGCGAGACGATCCTGTGGCTGTGACTGAGTTATCCGAAGAGCAGCGAGAGGCGGAAATACCCTTGTTGCTTCTGAGCATCAAAGACACCGTTTCACGCATTGGGTATAGCAGCCATTATCAGTCATTGGCAATTGCGTACATTGAGTGGTTGCTGGAAGCTACCTCGCCAGATTGCTCATCAGCCCTTGCGTAAAGCATGGGCTGATTATTTTTGCAAAACGAAATGAAAAAATAGGATATGACTAAACTTATACAGAGTACTGTGAGATTATTGTCATATTTTTTATCCGCTTATTTAGTTTTTTTATTGCGAAGATTATACAGTGATAGTGCTCCCAATATAGATAATAATCCTACTACTAGAAAGAGTAATATGGGAGAAGTGTTACTCTTTGAGCGATCCTCACGGTTCAGATTATTAGTAGTTTCTCTATTGCTTTGCTGGGTAATATCTCTTGTGTTCTGTGTGCGTAGATTCTGGTTATCATTTTCTATCTCTTTTTGATTGTCTATTGTTCTTTGAATGGTCGGTTGTGCAGGCAGGACGTTTGTGTTAGTGGTCGGTACATTGTTGATTGGCGGACTAGCCTTAATGGTTTCGTCTTTTCTGTTCGGGGTATCTTTTGTAGGTACGTCGTTCGTATAGATAGTAGTTGATGGATTGTTATGTCCGTGTCTTGCATTCCATGGAACCCCCCAATAATCGCATCTTGTTCTGCAGTAATGCATTCCATCACTTGCTGTTCTGCCTGGATGTGCTTGTATTGATGTCGGTATTAAAAATACTACAGAACAGGTGAGAATCCATATATATATATCTTCTAAGTATCTTGATAGTTTCTATTTTCATATCTATTGATTATATTTAAGTTCTATGAGATGAGATTCTGCTTAAGCCATAAGTGACGCAACAGAAATGCTTATATCTTAAACCACATCTTACAACCATAGGTAGTAGCCGTCAATCTTTTGTTATCTACACCCTCGTCAAGCATACTACGCTCACTGTTCTGTCTGTACTCTTTTTTTACCAAAACAGCGCATCCACAATAAGATATATCACCATACCATACAGCAAAACTGTGAAAACTCCTATTGAAAAGAGGGGATCAAAACGAAAGCCAACAGATTTCTATTAAGATCTTAATTTTTCGACAGGCGATAAATGTCTTAAACGTCGTTTTCCCAATTCCAAATACGCTGCCTTCCGCGCGCAGGGATCGGCTTTTCAAAAGCGCGAACATTATCTAGCAACCAACCGTATTTACCCTCGCTGAAGTCGCCGTAACTGTCACCAGTTTCGTCAGCGCCAAACTGAATCACATCGTATAGTCGAGCAGTTGCCACTATACATCCATACGGAATGAATCTCGCCCAATCTGGTCCTACAGACTGGATCATGGCACGATAAACTTTCCAAGAACATCTTTCTAGGGCGGCACAACCTTTGCCGCGTGAATAGCAATTGTTTCGCCAATCAATCTTTGGGGCGGGGACCAAGATCGCGCCTCAATATCTTTGATACCAAGCGCGATTAGAGAAGCCCAAGGCTGGTGCAATGTAATCACCTTCATTATTTTGTATTGCTGGAAGGAGATATTATGTATTCCTTTCCAGCTATGCTGGTCTTAATCGCCTATTATAACACTACTAAAAAAGGAAAATAAGAAGCCCCCTCACCGAGCAAGCGATGAGGGGGTTGGGTGACATACCGACGAGATGCCGAATGGGCTGTTGCCCAAAGGAGCATCAAGGAGAGTATGTCCTCTTTCTATGTAGCATAATGTGGGGAGAGAGTCAAGACCTTACGTTATAAGCAGATTTCTAACAGATTAGGGCTTGACAAAAAAAACGAGAAGGGACTATAATGAAATTGATTAACGACGAAAAGGGGTGCGAAAGGTGTAGGTGCCTTAGCCACCCTTTTCTTTTTTTAGTTATAAATACAGAATATCCGACGGGAAGGTTTGCAATATAAAAGTATTTCTACTTCGTGTAGATTTTTTTAGTAATTCAAGAATGTGTTTCTTGAATGTTTAGATTATGTTGATGATTATGGTTCCGAGGACTGCTCCTGCTATGAGCAATACCCACCACTTCTTATAGAGTGGTTTTTTGTTGTCCATAGGAGTTACAATTGAATTGTAATCTTACCACTGTTTTTATTATACCACTATTATCGTAGGATTGTGCTTGGGGCAGAGTATTATTCTTTATTATTTCCTGCCTTTTTGCTATGATGTGGGTATGGCGTATATTATTACGGTGTGTAATCAAAAGGGTGGTGTTGGAAAAACTTCTACTGCGGTAAATGTTGTTGCTGCGTTGGCGCTTGAATTGAAGAAACGGGTGTTGTTTATTGATATGGATCCGCAGGCGAACGCATCATCTACGTTGAATGGAAGGGATCGCGACCAGACGGTGTATCACACGCTTGCGGGCGGTATTTTGCCTGAGGACGTGGTGCATACGACTCAGTACGAAACGATTGATTTGTTGCCTGCGTCTGCCGAACTTGCAGGAGCAGCTGTTGAGATGGTGAATATCTCAAACAGGGAGTTTCGCCTGTACGACATTATTATGCGTATGCAGGGCGACTATGACTTTATTTTCATTGATGCACCGCCAACGCTTGATTTATTGACTCTGAATAGTATTGTTGCTGCGCACTATGTTATAATACCTGTACAGTGCGAGTACTACGCGATGGAGGGTCTTGGGCAACTACTGGCAACAATTGGTATGGTGAAAGACAATCTTGGTAAAGAGGTGCAGGTCTTGGGTGCTGTGTGTACGATGTACGATAGTCGCAATCGGTTGTCAGGTACTGTTGTGAACGAGGTTCGTACCAAGTTCCCTGGATACGTGTTTGAAGCTGTAATTCCGCGCAATGTTGCGTTGGCTGAGGCACCTGGGTATGGAAAGACCATATTTGAGTTCAACCCATCTTCAAAGGGCGCTGTGGCGTATAACGCGCTGATGTATGAAATTGTTAATCGCCTTAAACAACAAACAGATAGCGAGTAATATCATTAACCATACGTATGGCTGACAAAATGAGAGGATTGGAATCCTTGATTCCACAAAAAAATACCGCTGCTACACCTCGTTCAGAGGATCGTCCGCAGAGGAGAGCACAAGCACCAACAGGTGATATCTTGATGGCTGATATTTATTCCATAAAGCCGAATCCTTTGCAGCCACGACGTTCGTTCAGTAATGATAACTTGAAGGAATTGACCGATTCAATTCGTATGTATGGCGTGCTTCAGCCTTTGTTAGTGAATAGGATAAAGGACACAGTGCAGGAGGGTATCTTGTACGAGTTGATAGCAGGGGAGAGGCGGCTTCGTGCCGCAAAACAGGCACAATTGAATGAAGTTCCTGTGATTGTTCGCGAGATGCCCGAACGGACGCAAAAGTTAGAGGTTGCGCTCATTGAGAACATTCAGCGGGACAATCTTAACCCAATAGAAGAGGGCAGGGCATTTCAGCAGTTGCACGATGAGTTAGGTGTGAGCTACGATAATATTAGCAAACGAGTGGCACGATCCCAGCCATACATCGTGAACACAGTGCGGATTTTGAAACTGCCCCCTCATATCCAAGAGGCATTGTTGAATAGCGATATCACAACAGGGCACACTCGTCCGTTGTTGTCGTTGCACCACATTCCACACAAACAAGAAGAGTTGTTCTCATCTATTATGGATGACAAAATGACAGTACGCGAAGCAGAACGAATGGCGCAAGATATGGTAAGTAACGATGGTTTTGTGCGACAACGGCGCGTGAGTACCGCAATGACAGATTCAGATACTGTGGAGTTGCTGGATGTTTTCAACGATGTGTCGGGCGTGATTGGGGTTGAGGCACGAACACGGAACGGGAAATCGCGAATCTCTATCTCATTTCGTTCCAAAGACGATTTGCATCGGTGGTTAGAGAGCATACAAACTAAAACACAATCATAATGAAAATTACACAAATGGGAAAATTAGCGTGGTGGAGGATGAGGGGAATGAGCCAAGAAGAGATGGCGAAAAAAATAATGAAAGATCCTGAAGCACAAAAGATATTTCAAAAGATTCAATTAGGGGTAAAGGTTGGCAAGATTCAACAAAGTGAGATTCTTGAAGTACAAAAATTATCAGCATCAGACCCAAAGGCAGCACAGAAAAAAATAGAGGAGTTATTGAAACGGGTTGAGAATCTTTAAATGTAGTATAACAAAACAGGGTATGCAATCCCTGTTTTGTTATACGAGAAATGGAAGACCACTAAGAACAGGGACGGGAAGAGATGGGACAAGGCAAGTTGGGGGGAGGGATGTGTTAGGATGACAGGTCTATATTTTCTTTGCCTTTGTTTTTCTTGTTGTGCTTTTTGCTTTTGCGTGGTTCTTACACTCTTTGTTTGAGCAGGTTTCTCCTTTGTTTTCTACCATAACTCCTGTTTCGCAGGCAGTACATTTCACTATTTTTTGATCAGTTGTACCTGGTATTTTCTTTATGACAGGTCTATCCCAGAGCGCAAAGTCACAGGCTGGATACTTGTTACATCCATAAAAATACCTCCGTGTTTTTGTAAATTTGAGTGTCACAATACCTTCAATGCACTTTGGGCAATACACCTCAGGGATCGCTAATTCTTTGCTCGATTCAGGGAGTAGAGGTTCAATACTTTTGCAGTCAGGGTACCCACTGCATCCTAAAAATGCCCCAAAACGTCCCATTTTCTTGACCATTGGCTTGCCACATTTTTTGCACGGTTTGGTTTCCTCTTTTGATTCTTGGTCTATTGGGTTTTCATCCTGATCCAGGTTGATAATGTTTTTGCAATCAGGGTATCCACTACAACCCAAAAATACGCCATACTTCCCCCGTTTTTTTGTCATTGCTTTTCCACACTCGTTGCATTTGATGTTAAGTTCTTTTCCAGCATCTTCTTCTGTAGATTCTGTGTGTTTGCATTGCGGGTACGCAGTGCACGCATAAAACCATCCATATCTGCTCATTTTTTTCTCCATTGGTTCGCCACACTTGGTACAGGTTTTGTCTGTTTTCTGGGTTGGTTTTTTGACTTCCTGCGTTTTCTTTTCAAGGTTTTTCATAAATGGATTGTAAAATTCTCCTACTGTTTTTTGCCACTTTTCTTTTCCGTGCGCTATTTGATCTAACTGTTCTTCCATATGCGAGGTGAAGTCAATGTCTACTATTTTTGGAAAGTGCTCTACCATCATATCGTTTACAAGGGTACCTATTTCTGTTGGCTCCAATTTTTTCTGTTGGTTGCGGGTTACATAATTTCTCTCTTGGATTGTAGAAATGATGCTCGCATAGGTAGATGGTCGCCCAATGCCGCGTTCTTCCAGGTCTTTGACAAGGGCTTGTTCGGAGTAGCGAGCAGGGGGTTGTGTGAAGTGTTGGTTTGGGGTAATTTTTTTTCGTTGTACCTCTTCGTCTTTTGTGAGGTGAGGGAGTATATTTTCTGATAGTTTTGTAGGATATATTTTTGTGAACCCATCAAATTGAAGAACTGATCCATTCGCCCGCAGTACGTACCCTGATGAGGCTTGAATATCAACAGTGGTTGCCATCTGGATAGCGTCTTTCATTTGACACGCAACAAACCGTTGCCAGATAAGAGTGTATAATTTCTTGTGCGGTGTATCTATTTTTATTTTGTCAGGGTGTCGTTTTGAAAATGGGTGCCGTGTGTCAAACGCAGGGCGGATAGATTCGTGCGCTTCTTGTGCTCCTTTGGACTTTTTTTTGTAAAACCGTGCGGTTGCGGGTAGGTATTCTGTGCCCATTTCTTTTTGTATATAGCCCCGCACATCGCTGATTGCGCTTTGGGCGATATTGAATGAATCAGTTCTGTGATAGGTGATAAGACCCTTTTCATAGAGGGCTTGGGCGAGCATCATTGTTCGTTTCGGTGTGTATCCAAGGAGAGCGCCTGCTGTTTGTTGGAGTGTGCTTGTGATAAACGGTGGATTGGGAGATTTCTTTTTTTCTTTTTGTTGCACTGACGCTATATGAAACGAGGATTGTTTTAATTCGTCAACAATTTTGTGTGCCTGTTTTTCTGTCGTGATGTCAAATTGTTTTATCTTTTTGCCCTCTTTGCTTTCAAGCGATGCTTCAAATACAGAGGATGATTTCTTTGCCTTGAATTGTCCTATAATCGTCCAGTACTCTTTTTGTTTAAATGCTTGTATCTCTCGTTCTTTTTCCACAATACGCCGAAGTGCAACCGACTGTACTCTGCCTGCTGAGAGTCCCATCGTTATTTTATCCCATAAGAAAGGGGATAGTTTGAACCCTACGATGCGGTCTAAGACTCTGCGGGCTTGTTGCGCATCCACCATATCTGTGTCAATTTTGCGGGGGTTTTTGAGGGCTTCTTGAATCGCGGTTTCTGTAATTTCGTGGAACACGATGCGCTTGGCTTTGCCGTGTAGGTTGAGCACAGTGTCCAGGTGCCACGCAATTGCCTCTCCTTCGCGGTCCTCATCTGTTGCAAGGATGACTTCTTTGTTGGTTTTTACTTTTTTTTGGAGTGCCTTGATATTATCTTGTGCTTTTTCTGGTACGATGTACTGTGGCTCAAAATTCTTTTCTACATCAATGCCAAGAGATTTTTTTTGCAGGTCTCGTACGTGTCCATACGAAGAAAGCACGCTGTAGTTCTTTCCTAAAAAGCGTGATATTGTTTTTGCTTTTGTTGGTGATTCAACGATAATGAGAGGCATAGTGATAGTTAGGGTATCCGTTGGTATGAGTTTTGTTCTACTTCGGTTATGTAGTTGCCGAGCACAAGCGAGAGAAGTGTGCTGACTACCTTTTGGTTTTCCCAGTTTGTTGTTTGGATAATGGTGTTTATATGAAGGGGTGTAGAGGATGATTCAAGGATATGGATAAGATGTTGTTCGTCAGGCGATAAAATGCTTATATCTTGTTGCTCTCGTTCTGTCAAGAGTTCAAGCGGCAGGTCGCTGATAATGTCTTGGGCTGTGGTAACGCACATCGCACCTTGTTGTATAAGGTAATTTGTCCCTGTGCTGAGCCGTGACGATATGTTGCCCGGAATAGCATAGACAGAGCGATTTGAGTTCAAGGCGTGTCGCGCGGTTGATAGTGCTCCGCTTTTTATTGGTGCTTCCACAACGAGCGTTCCTTGAGATATTCCTGCGATAATTCTGTTTCTGTTGAGGAAGTTGCTTGGAAAGGTCTCTGTTCCTGTCTCGTATTCGCTTATAATAAGACCACCTTTTTCCAAGATTTTTGTTGCAAGCCCTTTGTTGGTTTGCGGGTAGATTGAGGTGTCGTCAACACTGCCGCCGAGTACTGCAATAGTTGGGAGTGAGTTCTCCAAAGCTGCTTTGTGTGCTGCAGCATCAATACCAAACGCGAGTCCGCTCACAATGACTGCGTTCGTTGATCGAAGCTCTTCTACGATACGTTGCGTTGCGGAACGTCCATATGTGGAGCATTTTCGTGTCCCAACAATAGCAAGCAGTGTGTGGTTATTGAGAAGGCTACTATTCCCCCGCGCGAATAACTGTTTTGGCGGGTCGTGTATTTCTTTGAGTACATCAGGATATTCCGGTGCTCTCTGCACTATCTTTTGTATAGGGAACATATATACAAAGTATAGGTATTTTTTTGTTGTTTTTCAATCATCATAAAGAGTGGATAAGTAAAAAGGAGTATCGTATCCACTGCTTATTTTTCGGTGGTGCTTTTGGGACAACCATCTTGTATGTATTTTATAGCCTCATCAAGGATCGGTATGCTTTTACGTTGTTCTATCAAGAGAGATTTGGGGAGTATTGGTTGATATTCTCTCCATTGTTGCATTTTTGTGGTTGGAATATAGTGTTCGTGGAGCTGTTTTTTGTACTGTTTGCAATCTGGATGTATTCGTGTTGTATAGTTGAGGATTTGGAGCAAAAACTTTTCAAGACACACATCTATTTTGAGGATATGAATCTCGTTTCTCTGTGCCAAATCTTCTGCTTTTTTGATTTCTTTTTTTGTTTTGTCTGTGTCAAATAGAGCAACTCGACAGGAGAATGCACCACGATATTTTTGTGCGTACGATACAATGTCTTGAGGGCTACCACCACCAATCTTTCTTTGTTTAATGGTGATCCTTGTATTGTTTCGGGGCTGGAACAAGAATTTAAGATAAGTGAGGAATGCTTTATCTGTTTTTCCTTCGCATACAATAAGGATAGATTGTAAGTTCATAGTTAGAGAATATATGGCGTTGCCCCGTAACGTCCTGCAATGTACTTTTCGTAGTAGTTCTCGTCTGATCGCACGCCTTCTATCTCGTCAAGGCGATATACCTTACTTGACCCATCATTTTCTCTTTGTACAAAAATAACTTGGTATTTATCAACTTCGTCTAACAGGCGATGATTGTGCGTTGAGAAGATTGTTTGCATCTGTTTTGTTTCGCTGTTGGGATAGAGAAAAAACTCTGATAATTTTTCTGTAATGTCGGGGTGTAAGTTAGTGTCGATTTCATCAAGGATATTGATGATTGTATCTTGCCCTTTTGCTTTTTTGAGTGCGTAAAGAATGTGTGCTAACGTTGCCATTACTTGCTTTGTGCCTGATGATTCGTACAGTAGGGGTAGGGGATAATCTTTATCTTGTACCATATGAACACCCTCTACATTTAAAGATTTTTCACTATCATCAATTTTAATTTGAGATAATCCTGTGTCTATATCTCCTAAGAATTGCTCTGCTTCCTTTTTGATGTCTGGGTTTTCTGCATAAATCGTAAGAGCACGGAGAAATTTTTTGTGGTTGCGGGTACTGTGAATGAATAGGTCTTCGTCCCAGCCACTTTCTACAATATTGCTATGAATGTTTTCCCAGTAGCTGATGATGCTAACGCTCTCGGGGTGTTCGTAACGTGCAGATGCTCCCAACAGGCTGGATGTTGGTAAGGAAAGCTTCTTGATGGGTTTTGGTAAATTAAACGCATAATCATGAAGATTGTATTGTTCACTTTTCGCATCCCATTTTCTGGTAAATAAAATTTTTGTAGAGTGTCTTTTTGCTACTAATGTTTTTACTTTTAATGTTTCTTCAGTTACATGATCTTCTGTGAGGGTTATAGAGTATGTGTAGATTTTTTCGTTTATCTCAAAAGTTACAGATGTTGTGGATTCTTTTTTGACTTGCTCACAAAATTGAAATGGCTTTACGGGTAGTTGTTTTCTTGCTTTGTGTAGTGGGGGATCGCTCAAAAGAAACCATTGCATAAATGGCAGAACTTTTAGAATGTTTGTTTTACCCGATGCATTTGCCCCAACAACAATATTGAGTTTTGAGAGCCGAGCTCCTGATGGAGTAGTGAAGTATGTGTCTGTGTCAGGTGCGTTTCTATTCACAACAAAACTAACCTCTTGGCGGTCTTTGATGGAGTAGAAGTTTTCACACGAGAATGAGTGAAGCATAGTTGTTTTTTGATAAGTGTTAAAAGCTACACTCTCATTCTACACGATATTTTCTCAATAAGCAAGTTATCAACAAATTATTGTTGATTTTGAGTAAATAGTGTCTTATGTTTTTCTCTGCAGTTCTTCTACTGCTTCGTTGAGCATTTGGCAGTAGAGGTTGAATCCTATTCGTGCTATGTGTCCTGACTGTTCTCTGCCCAAGAGGTTGCCTGCTCCGCGGATCTCTAAGTCGCGCATCGCAATGGTGTAGCCACTTCCTAATGCCTCTGATTCTTGCAGTGCTCGTATGCGTGCTTTTGCTTTTTCAGGTAGTTTTGCTGAGGGGTAGAGAAAATAGGCGATTGCTTTTGTGTTGCTTCGTCCTATTCTGCCGCGGATTTGATGCGCTTGCGCCAACCCGAGCATTGTTGCGTTTTCAACAATAAGGGTGTTTGCGTTTGCCATATCCAGCCCATTTTCCATTATGGTTGTTGAGATCAGGACATCTATACGGTGCTCTGCAAATGCGTCTATTGTTTCAATAATGGTTTTTTCAGGCAATTTTGCGTGCAGGAATGCAATGCGCGCCTCGGGCACTAAAGCTTGTACTCGTTGGACGCATTGCTGCAACGAGAGGATGCGATTATGGAGGTAATAGACTTGTCCGTCCCGTTTCAGTTCTGCGCGTATTGCGTTTCGTATGATAGTGTCGTTGCTTTTTTGTACGATTGTTTGGATAGGGTGTCGCTCTTGTGGTGGTGTGGTGATAATACTGATGTTGCGAATACCGCTGAGCGCGGTTGAAAGGGTGCGGGGAATAGGGGTTGCAGAGAGCGATAGCACATCTATGAACGCCCTGTCTTTTTTGAGTATCTCTTTTTGTTTGACTCCAAACCGTTGTTCCTCGTCAATGATGATGAGGCCAAGGGTTGAAAACCGCACATCTTTTTGGAGCAAACGGTGGGTGCCAATCACGATGTCCACCTTGTTTTTCGAGAGATCGTCAATCGTTGCTTTTTGGTCTTTTGTACTCTCAATCCGTGTGAGTTTTGCGATGCGAACAGGCTCGTTGGTTTGTGCGAACCGCTGAACGAACGTTTTATAGTGTTGGTGCGCGAGCACTGTTGTTGGGGCAACGAGCGCTACTTGATATCCGCTACCAAGCGCCATAGCTGCTGCACGCATTGCGACTTCTGTTTTTCCAAATCCCACATCTCCACACACCACTCTATCCATTGGTGCTGTACTTTTGAGGTCTTTGCGGATGTCTTCAATGGCTGTGCGTTGGTCTTTTGTCTCTTCAAAGGGGAACGATGCTTCCAGCAGGTTTTCAAGCGAGTAGTCAATTGCGTATGGTTTTTTCTGGGCAAGTTCTCGTTGGGCGTAGAGTGCGATAAGTTCTTGGGCTGTTTTTATCACATCCTCTTTCACGGTTTGTTTTGTTTTATTCCAAAGATTGCCGCCTAACCGTGTGAGGTGTGGGTTTGTGAAGCCGATGTAGGGAGTTATTCTTCCTATTGTTACAACAGGCACGCGCAGTGTGTCTTTTTCTGCGTACTCTAAAACTAAGTACTCTGTGTCTTTTATTGTTTCTGTGCCTATGAAAATACCAATGCCGTGGTCAATATGTACCACGTAGGAGTTTTCTTGGAGCGAAGAGAGCATTTTTTGATACTCGTGTTTTGTTTTTTCATCGCGCACTCGTTTGTCGGTGGGTTGTATCACCGACTGTTTCAAGAGTATGTCTGGGTCTGTTGTGATGTGGTTCAGTGGGACGATTTGTTCCACAGAGTTGCCTTGAAACTCAATACGGAACGCACATTTTTTATTGATGGGAAAAATATCTATGATGCCTCCGCGCACTGAAAATTCGCCTGGATGGCGTATGGTTGTTGCTTTTTGGTATCCCCAGTCCGAGAGCGTTCGCGATAACGCGCTTATTGAAATCCGTTCATCTTTGTCAATTTCTTTATAGTTATTGTTCCACCAGCTGAATGGGTTTTTTGCTTGTTGTTGTATGTTCTTTTCGTTTTTTTCAAACCAAATTTGCCCCAGAGTAAAAAATGAGGGGTCAATACGAACTATTCCAATAGAATCTTGCTGACTACCCATAAGGGAATGACCGAAAATCAAGGAAGAGGAAAGAGAAGAGGAGGGGTG
>VXOY01000015.1 GCA_009839835.1 Candidatus Spechtbacteria bacterium SB0662_bin_43
CCCCCCTTTCCGGGTTTAAACCGGGGTTTTCTGCCCGTGGGGGTTAATCTTTGGGGTTGTTTGCTAATAAAACCTTCTGGCTTTAAGGGGGGGGGTTTTTTTTTAAAAACAACCCCCCCCGCTTTCACTGTTATTGAACAGTCAAACGTCATTCACTCGCAGATAGACATCCATAAAGAATTTGGCGGCGTAGTGCCAAACCTTGCAAAACGAGAACACGAAAAATTGCTCGTTCCAATAACTATCAAAGCAATACAAGACAGCGGACAGACGCTCTCAAAACATTCAAACAACCAATACGATACATCATCCATTCGCAACCTTTTTGAAAAAAACCAGACTCTTTTAGAGTCCGTTGAACAACATAGTGCAACATTGTTCCAAAAACCTCGTATTGATCTCATTGCGATAACCAATGGACCAGGCCTTGAACCAGCCCTGTGGGTTGGCGTTACCCTCGCAAGGGCGCTGTCAGTACTGTGGGACATTCCAATTATTGGAGTAGATCATATGCAGGGTCATATATGCGCGAATTTCATACAGACAGAAGAAAATCAACCCCCTGTTGCCTTTCCTGCTATTGCCCTCACTATTTCGGGCGGGCACACGCAGCTCGTATATATGAAAGAGCCATTGCATTATCAACTATTGGGCGAAACAGTAGATGACGCAGCAGGAGAGGCGTTCGACAAAGTTGCGCGCATGCTCTCGTTATCCTATCCAGGAGGACCCATCATCTCACGGCTCGCAGAACACGGAGACAAAGAAAAATATGATTTCCCGCGCCCAATGATGCACACAAAAGATTTGAATTTTAGCTTTTCAGGATTGAAAACCGCTGTTCTTTACCTTACAAAAAAGATGACACCAGAAGAAATACAACAAGAAAAAGAACACATAGCAGCGTCGTTCCAGCAGGCAGTTATAGATGTAGTTACCAAGAAAACAATCAAAGCAATTATTGACCACGACGCAAAAAGCCTCCTTGTAGGAGGAGGAGTTATAGCCAACAAACAACTACGAGAACAGCTCGGAAACGCAATCCAGCAAAACACCAACGCAACCTACCACATTCCCCTACCCCAACACGCAACAGACAACGCAGCAATGATAGCTGCCTGCGGAGCATTAGAACATACGACAAAAAACAGAACGGACAACCCTCACACCCTTTCTGTAGATGCCAACAAAACAATTGCCTAAACAATCGCATTTTACTATAATACCCCTATGGAATTGCCAAAAAACTACTCTCCGCAAGAGACTGAAAAAAAGATATATAAAAAATGGGAGGAAAGCGGATACTTCAACCCTGACCGTATGATACAGGACGCCATCATACCTTCTGATGCTCCTGCTTTTTCTCTTGTCTTGCCACCACCCAATGTTACGGGCACGCTCCACATAGGACACGGAATAATGCTCGCAATAGAAGATACTTTCGTTCGCTTCTATCGTATGCGCGGCTATAAAGCGCTCTGGATACCAGGCACAGACCACGCAGCAATCGCAACCCAATCCAAAGTAGAAAAGGAACTATATAAAAAAGAAAAAAAGACGCGGCACGATGTGGGCAGAGACGAATTCATAAAAATGGTTGAAGAATTCGCTCAAAACAGCAAGAACACCATTTTATCCCAAGTACGAGAAATGGGTTCTTCTGTTGATTGGAGTAGGCAGGCATACACATTAGACAAACAGCGAAGCAGTGCTGTTGTCGTTGCGTTCAAAAAAATGTACGAGGATAAACTCATATATAGAGGAGGCAGAATAGTGCATTGGGATCCCAAGATGCAAACAACAATATCAGACGATGAAATAGAGTGGGTAGAAGAAAAAACTCCGCTTTACTATTTGAAATTTGGCGACTTCACAATATCTACTGCACGTCCAGAGACAAAGTTTGGCGATAAATATATTGTGGTACATCCTGACGATAAACGATACGAACACTACAAACACAAACAAGCAATAGAAGTGGAATGGATAAATGGCACAATCACCGCAACAGTTATCAAAGACGAGTCAATTGATATGGAATTTGGTACTGGTGCTATGACAATAACTCCGTGGCACGACTCAACCGACTTTGCAATAGCAGAACGACACGACTTAGACCGAGAACAGGTTATAGACGAGTACGGAAAAATCCTCCCCATAGCACAAGAATTTCAAGGGATGAGTATCAAAAAAGCCCGCCCCCTTATCGTCCAAAAACTGAAAGAAAAGGGGCTGTTGGAAAAAATAGACGAGAACTATACGCACAGGATTGCCACAAATTCGCGAGGAGGCGGAATCATAGAACCACAAATACGCACACAGTGGTGGGTTGATGTGTCAAAGCAATTCACGCTCCAAAACTCAAACCTACAAGGCATACCAAGCGGCTCCCAAACAACCCTGAAAGAAATAATGAAACAGTCAGTCAAAACAGGACAGATAACCCTCTACCCAGATAGATTCAAAAAAACATACTTTCACTGGATAGACAATTTACAGGATTGGAACATATCACGGCAACTATGGTATGGACACAGGGTACCTGTTTGGTACAAGGGCGAAAAAATAGCTGTTGGAGCAGAGCCACCTGAAAAAGATGAGTGGGAACAAGACCCTGACACGCTTGATACCTGGTTTTCAAGCGGGCTGTGGACATTCTCAACAATGGGTTGGAACGGACAACAAACAGACGAAATGAAACAATACCACCCAACAACATTGATGGAGACAGGGTACGACATTCTTTTCTTTTGGGTAGCGCGAATGATACTGATGAGCGGCTACCTATTGGGTGAAGTACCATTTGAAAACGTGTACCTTCACGGGTTAGTACGAGACGAACAAGGCAGAAAGATGAGTAAATCGTTAAATAACATTATAGATCCACGTGACCTCATCAAAAAATACGGAGCAGACGCAACCAGAATGGCGCTACTGGCAGGCAACCCCGCAGGAAACGACACATCTCTATCAGAAGAAAAGGTAAAAGGATACAAACACTACGCAAACAAACTATGGAACATAACCCGTTTCATACTGATGCAGACTGAAGACTATGAAATGTCCACAACAGAGCCAGACCTGACGAGCAATGATAGAGCAATTCTACAAAGCATAGAACGTCTTGAGACAAAAATTGCAAAACATATTCAAAACTATCAACTCCACTTAGCAATAGAAGATTTGTACCAATTCACGTGGCGCGAATTTGCAGACAAAATGTTAGAAGACTCAAAACCGCTCCTGCAAGACGATACAACAAAAACATCAAGACAATACACACTCACGAACGCGCTCATCCGCCTCCTCGTTCTCCATCACCCATTTATGCCATTTATCACCGAAACACTATGGCATCATATACCAGACACGCAAGGACTTTTAATGACACACCAGAATAAATAACGACCAAAAAAGAAACAGGATTTTACTTTTTTATACATACACTGCCGCTACTGTATATGACATTGTTTTTGTACATAGGTCGGGCATAAAAAAGCAAAATCCTGTTTCTTTTGTTGATATAAGCGCAAAAAATAAAAACCTCATCTGGTGAGGTAATATCATACATTGGCGGATCCTGCCCTAACCTGTTGTAGGTCAGGGCAGGATCTCAGCAGTCACCCACGAGCACCGAGCGATCGGAGCATGCTTCGGCGATGCTGCAGATCGATGAAGGAAGACTCACGTCGGTCCCACAACGCTTCAATCTGCCCCATCAACGCGTGCCACCTGCGAGAGCTGCGAATATCGTACTGCTCGCCCTGCAAAGACCGAATCTCGCAGTTGATCGTCTCTTGTTCACTCTCGTGTTGTGCGATCACTCGCTGGAGCACCTGTCGCTCTGCTTTGCGCTCCCTTGCCAATTGTCCCAGCTTCTTGCCACCGCTCTTTGAACGGCGACCTGCTTTGGCAACGGTAGCCGTTCGCCCCTGGTTCTTGAGCTGCGACTCTTGTCGCTTCTTCTGCTTGGACGTAACCATAACGGTCTCCTTTCTGTAATACCTGCTATGGTAGTGAATGACCTGAAACATTATACCATTATTTATATATAAAGTCAAGTCCCTATACAAAACACCCCCTATATAGCGGTGTTTATGCTCTACCCACTCCATACGAATATAGTATGAACGCAACCTATCTATACCCCCCTCCCCTTAAATATAAACGGGGGTTCAAAATCAAAATACCGCGCATAATACGGCTTGGGGGTGTCGGGTATTTTGAACGCACGGGCGGCTTCGCTACATATAATTGGTTTTTTGACATCCCCCCGTGTCTATGCTATAAGAAAAGTACCCGATACAGCAGGAAGGACACAGTAATGGCTGATAAGGGCACGACAACAGCAGACGATGCGTGCGTCCACCACTTCGTCATTGTACCACCACGCAAGAACCGTTCAAAAGGTAAGTGCGTGAAGTGCGGGAAGGAGGAAATGTTCTCCAACAACAAGTCTCGCTCACGGTCGCAGTTTGCCCTCGACGAGCAGCGTGCGTACGACAAGGGCGCGGGTACGTAAGTCATAGGCACTCCCCTCAATGAAAGGAGGTGAAAACCCCCCCCCATAAATTGAGGGGGTTTTACTTTACTCTGTATATTCTAATGGGTCATAAACCTCCCCGTGTTCCTGTGCTGTATTGAAACGCATACTATTGAGATGCTCTATGCGCATCCAAAGGATAGCAGTTATACCCCACTCATCTACATATACACACCCTGCCCACCTATTGAAACTACTGCCCTCCTGGGGCGTCACATTATCCACTTGTTTGCATTTCACACAAGATATATTTATAATAAAAGATACCATACCTGTATTGCGTCCTATCAGTGACGCAACCACGCTATTATACTTCACCACCAACGTATCTATGCCAAACAATTTTTTCCAACGACTCCAAAATAATGGGTTGCAAGACATACAAAACAGAGGAAAGAACATTGCACGAAAAATTAGCTACACCGAAGACGAGAACCAGCAAACAACACCAGGGGCACCTGCGCCCTCAGTGAATCAAATGCCTCAAGAACAAGCAACGATGCAGCCTGCAGAAACTACTCCTCCGCAGCCCCTTGAAGACCCAATGGACAGAAAAGAAGATACTGTTCCATTAGAAACACCTCACGAACCTGAAATGATGGATGACGAATTAGAAGACATTGAAATTGACGACTACGAGGACGATCAATCCACAGAAAACCCCGCAACACTTGCGGCAATGACGATGGCTCGCAGACGTACGACTAAGCCATCTCGTGCAGTCAAAGAATCAACAGAAGGGCGGCTCACCGTTGATGTGTACGAAACACCAAAGGAAATTGTTATAAAATCTGCTGTTGCAGGCGTTAGTCAATCAGAGATGAAAATTACAATCACACCAGAAGCAGTGAGTATCACAGGCGAACGAAAGCATGAAGACACAGTACACGAGGATTCTTACTTCTATCAAGAATGTTTCTGGGGTTCTTTTTCCCGCTCTATCATTCTCCCAACAGAGATAGACCCTGAAAAAGCAAAGGCATCCCTCTCAAAGGGCGTTTTGACGATTCGCCTTCCAAAGCTTGAAAAAAAGGAGGAGCGAACCCTTGTCATTGAAGAGGTATAATATACCTCTCTCTTTCTGACTTTGAGGCCGTAAAAAGAACGGCGCCCCCCAAGAGCTCTTTGACACGAGCATAAAGACACGAATACAAAAGACACTGCCTGCAACGCAACGAACAGCTAAGAGTAATGGATAAAAAATTTCACTTCAAGAAACATAACAGGTCACGCAACAAATATATTTGGAGTGCGTTTATTTTGTCTGTCCTTTTGCTCTTCTCTCCACTTGTCTTTATTTATATAGACAACCGCTCTCAAACAGCAATTCGTGGCGTCACTGTTCGCTCCATTGACCTCCATACAATAAGCAAGCAAGAGGCAATGAACATATTAGAACAACAGAAACAAACGTTTCTGAACACGAACATTGACTTCCGTATCAACAACACATCACACCTCTATCCTGCCCGAGAAACAGGTGTTCAGATAGATATTGCGCACACATTAGAACAAGCATACAACAAGGGTCGCACCGAATCATTCCTTCGCAATACCATTACCCAGATAGACGCCGCGACCGTTGGCGAAGCAATACCCCTAACAGTATCCATAAACGAAAAGCAATTTGAAAAATTTATCAACGAATCATTCAGCGACCTCCAATCACAGCCCAAAAACGCAACGCTCACATACAACAAAGAAAAAGATAAATTTGACATTATTCCTGAACAAGAGGGAGCAAAAATCCTCAAGGACGCTCTGAGGCAAGACATCATAGAAAATGCTTCTCGCCTTTCCCTGGACCCCATCCTTGTTCAGCAAACAAAGCAGCAACCAGGTATCCTCCAAAGCGAAATAGCGGAACTATACAACAGAATAGAGACCATCCTTGATCCAGAATTCACCATACAATCAGACGACAAATCGTGGGTCATCCCTCGTCAAAAAATCGCTTCCTGGATCATTGTGGACACAACAAACACCAACGACACAGACGCTGCTATTCAATTCTCACAACGAGCCATTGAAGAATACCTCTCCCAGTACTCGTTGGAAGCCACCAAGAAACCTATAGATGCCCGTTTCACCATACGCAACGGAGAATTTACGGTTGTCAGAAAAGATGAACCAGGAGCAACGCTCAACCCACAAGCGAGTGCAGAATCAATCATCCGTGCCCTCAAAAATAACGGTGCAACTGCGTTTCTCTACACAGAACCCACGTATCCTGCTATATCACGAGAAAATATAGAAACTCTTGGCATCAATACCTTGCTCGGAAAAGGAACGAGTAACTTTGCAGGATCCCCTCAAAACCGCGCACACAACATACAGATTGGATCATCAAAATATCAAGGTGTTATTATTGCACCTGGCGAAGAGTTCTCGTTCAACGAACTCTTGGGTTCTGTTGACGAATCTACAGGATACCTTCCCTCATACGTCATCAAAAACAACAAAACAATCCCTGAGTACGGAGGTGGTTTGTGTCAGGTTTCAACAACACTGTTCCGCGCCGCACTTGACGCAGGGCTCAAGGTCACTGCCCGACAAAGCCACTCATATGTAGTACGATACTACGGAACTCCTGGCTTAGACGCAACCATATACCCCCCATTTCCTGATCTGCGTTTCCAGAACAACACAGAAAATCACATTCTCATACAGTACAACATCACGGGAACGCACCTCTCTTTTGAGATATATGGCGCACCACAAGAAAGGACTGTCTATATTACTGGACCAGTTCCCTACGACATAGAAGAAGGTGGGGCGCAAAAGACATGGGTCACGCAGACTGTGCGAGGCAAATCTGGAAATATCATAGAAGAACAAACATTCTACTCCATTTACAAATCACCAGAAGACTACCCAATAGAACGCAACCCATTAGAATAAACAATATAAAAACAATTATAGTACTACAAAAAAACGCGTAACGCGTTTTTTTGTAGTACAGGAAAAAGTAAAAACTTGCTTTTAAATCCAAGAATCCCTTCCCTTTTTCTTATTTGCGCTTATTTGCTTTTTGGGATATATGTTGACTCTCTTCTACGAAGATAAAGATTTTACTTTTTTATGGATACCGACCGTAGTAAAAATATCTCTGGCGATTGCCGTAATCGGTTTAGCCCAGAGATATTTTTGCGGAGGGAGGTTTCAAGAAAATAGAACGGTAAAACAAGGTGCGGACGGAGGGACTCGAACCCTCACGAGGATAAACCTCACTACCCCCTCAAAGTAGCCTGTCTACCAATTCCAGCACGCCCGCAAAATGTGCTTGTGAGGCACCGACGGGAATCGAACCCGTGTACGAGGTTTTGCAGACCCCTGCGTAACCACTCCGCCACGGTGCCATTAGTATGCTGCGTTCTGGCATTGCTGTATTGCCTCAAGAATACGCGCACGCGCAGACTCAAATGGCATCTGTAAAGAAAACCCAGCAGCGTATGGATGTCCTCCACCACCTAACTGCTGAGCAATACGCGAAACCACAACGCCTTTTGTTTCCTCTCCGCGCAAGCTTCCCTTCACAATACCCTTATCGTATTCTACCACCAAAATCGCAAAATCAACATCTGCGCTCCGATTCAATACGCTCACAATACCAGCCAATTGATCTAACTCAATGTCATACGACTGAAACTCAGAAAAAGAGATGAAAAGAGCAAGAAAGTTATACTCATCATCGCGGTGCGCCTTTGCGAGAAGTGAACCCCAGAGATTCAATATTCGCTGCTGCGACTGCTTATCCATTATCCTCTGCTGTATGTGCGATATGCTTGCCCCACACTGCATCAAATCACCTGTTGCGTGAAACGTGCTCTCAAATGAATTATGGGCAAAAGCACCTGTGTCAGTAATAATGCCTGTAAGGAGACACTGTGCCACACGAGCACTGATATGCCACCCAACCTCCTTCATAAAGTAGTACAGTAATTCAGTCGTTGATGCAACCTGCGTCTCAATGATACACACATCACCGTACTGCCTCCTCTGAGGATGGTGGTCAAACGACACAATGCGCGCACCATATAACACATCGTCAGGAACATTCAACCTCTCAAAATCCCCGTAATCAAAGCCAATAAAACAATCAGGATACCAATCTATGGTATGAGCAAATAGAGAATACCCTGCCAAAAAATCAAATGAGGTAGGTACGGAATCGCCACTATACACGAGTGCTTCTTTGCCTTCGTTTTCGTACAGCGCGTTGTAAAAACCAAGCGTTGAGCCAATTGCATCGCCATCAGGGTTTCTGTGCCCCGCTAAAACAATATGCTGACTCTCTTGTATAATTGCGAGTGCTTTCCAGCACTTCTCACGAAATTCATTGGTGATCATTGTCCTATTTTTATGCGTCCTGGAGGTACTCTACAACATCACCTGGCTCAATCTTTACTGCCCCTTGAACCTGCAACCCTACTTCCATACCCTCTTTTGCCTGAGTAATGCCCTTCTGTTCTTGGCGCAACTCTACAATCGTAACATCTCCCTTTTGTTTTTTATCTCGCACAACAGAAGCAGACCCTTGCTCTATGCCACCATCTATGACGCGACCGCCAATAATACTACGGTTTGACTCGGCACGAAATACCTTCAATACTTCCAATCGCCCGCGAACGTGTTTTTGTTGTTGTGGCTTCAATGTGTCGTCCGCAATACCGCGCACTCCTTCTGATAAGTCATAAATTGTTTCAAAGAACGAGATGGTTACTGTGGGATGGTTACGGAGGAATGTTTTTGCGCTTGAACTGGTGCTGACACGAAATCCTACTAACACAGCATGAGTGCTCAATGCCAAACGTATATCAGAATCGGTAACATCCCCAACACCAGAGAAAAATATGTGAATAGGAACCTCTTCTTTTTGGAGTTGTTGCAGGACGTCCATTACTGCTTCTAATGTACCCTGTGCATCTGTTTTTACTATCAGCGGAATAACATCGGTGTCTTTTGGCACAGCGTTCATAGAAGACAGAAGCGAGCTTGGTTTCAATGTTCGTTCTGCATCTCTCACGCTCTGCTGCGTAAGGAGCACGTCCCCAACGCGCGCAACCGCGCTCAATCCGTATACGACACATGGCATCCCTGGTGTTGCGTGTTGTATTCGCTCGCCTTGATAATTTTCTATTGCACGTACTTTCACGAACGCGCTTTCGCCCGCAAGGATCGTACCAACCTCCAGCACACCATTTTGAATAAGGAATGTCGCACCTGCCCCCTTCTGCGAGTCGTGAAACGACTCAATAACGACAACAGACACATCACCCTCTTCTGACGCTGCCTGAATATCCAAAATATCAGACAGTAGGACAATCATATCTAACAACTCGTCTATCCCCTGCCCAGTATGTGCGGACACTTCAACAGATGGTACATCGCCACCATACCCCTCCAAAAGAACATTTTCTTCCAAGAGCTGGTTCTTGGTACGAGCTGTATCTGCTTCTGGTTTATCAATTTTGTTCAACGCAACAACAAATGGAATCTTTGCTTTTTGAATGGCTTGAATCGCCTCTTGGGTTTGCGGCTTGATACCATCGTCTGCTGCAACAACAAGAATGGCAATGTCTGCAACACGTGCTCCTCGGTGTCGCATTGCAGAAAACGCCTCGTGTCCAGGCGTGTCAATGAATGTAATCGTACGGTCACCTCGCTCCACCTGATACGCTCCAATGTGTTGCGTAATACCTCCAGACTCACGAGCAACAACTTTTGTTTTTCTCATATAGTCCAAAAGGGATGTTTTACCGTGATCTACATGCCCTAAAACTACAACAACCACGCTACGATTCGCAGAAGCAGGGCTGATTTTTTTCATTGTTGTTGCTGTTTTCATATATGTATTCTTTTATAATGCTATAAAAGAACAGAAAAATCAAGGTACGCTCAGAATATAGCAACGGCTCATAGCACACCCTTTTGTGCGTCTAAAGATGCGCACCCATTCCTTTCCCTTAAATACAGCAAGCCCCCGGACACGCATTGTGTACGGGGGCTGAGACGTCTGGGAGCAGCGAACGATGGGTGCTATACGCAGACCCAGTTGCCGAAGCGACGAGTCGCTCGCACCAACCGCCATTCGCGAGGCAGGCGGTTGAACACGTGCGTAGTGCCCCGAGCAATTGCCCATGCAGACGCCATGATGATGGCTCCAGACAGCCAGAGGGTGATGCAAAAGCCCACCTTAAAGCATATCCAGAACATCGCCTTTGCAGCCAGGGAAATCATAGAACCTTTCTTTCCTGAACTGTCTCTGTGTTATTTATATTATAACATATTTTTGTTAAAAAGTCAATGTATTGCGCTTCCTTCTCTCTTATCGTATCTCGCGCAATATAAAAAGATTTCACCAAAAAAACACCCGTATGGGTGTTTTTTTTGAGGAAAAAATACGTGCCTCACCGATTTTTCCATTGTCTATTGCTCGCTACAACAAGCCATACACTTTCCCGCAATTATACCAAGGACTCCATCCATACCTCTCATACAAATGATACGCAAACCGAGTGTTGTTGCGTGGGTCATAAAGCCACTGCTTTTTCTCCTGCAAGGTACTACCTGGAACTTCTTGCTAGTGCGCTTGCAGATTGATTTGAAACAAACCATGCGAGATCTCTACAGCCGACACAAATCTCGTTGTCCGCACATACCTACTCTCGCAATGCGCTATACTCATTGCATCTTGAATATTCCACGGATACTGTGATATTGCTTGCAGCGCCACTTCTTTTTGTACTGTATTGAGACCAGGAGTTCTATAGAGCAACCTCCTTATAGCAGCCTCACGATACGAGTAGATGCCTCTGTACCTCTGCTGAGGCTGAACCCTATTCAATACCGTAGGGTTGTATCTGGTTTTTAACAGCAGGTTTTTTGAGTACAGGATATAGTTCTGTTCCTGCCTCACTGTCTTCAATAGTGTTGTGCTTACAGAATCATTCTTTGCATTCGCTGGTGTTGCACTCATAAAAAACACTGCCAACAATACGACAGGTACTACAATGCAGAACAAGAAAACTGACACATAATAATGTGTTTTTGACATTGTGTTGTTTAAAGATAATACCAGCGAAAGCCAAGAATAATGCAGCAAACCACACTTATTCTTTCTATTCGCACACAAAACATACCACTGTTATATTATTTTGTCAATGCTTGTAGTGACATTCCCCCTTGAAGTGTTGCATACTAAACGAAAAGGATTTTTACCTTTTTTATACCTAAAGTGCCACCTCTATATATACCATTATCTATAATAGATGAGATGGGGTATAAAAAAGGTAAGAATCCTTTTCTTAACAAAATCTCTGTTCTTTTTTGTCGCACTTCAGGGGGGAATGTAACGTATGTAATGTGCAAAGACATATTGCACCCCTCACACTCTATACGAGATATACTACTTTTTCAAGAAAATAAAACAAAAAACGCGAGATATCGCGTTTTTTGCACAATCAAAGTGGGCGGTACAGGACTCGAACCTGTGACCTCTTCGGTGTAAACGAAGCGCTCTAGCCAGCTGAGCTAACCGCCCTATTTTCTTATTTTCACGCAACAATACAAGTGGGCTAGGGAGGATTCGAACCCCCGACCGTTCGGATATAAGCCGAATGCTCTAACCGCTGAGCTACTAGCCCGTTGTACGCTATGCCGCGGGGGAGACTCGAACTCCCATCCCTTTCGGGCACGGATTTTAAGTCCGCTGCGTATACCAATTCCGCCACCACGGCTCTCCCTTACTCCTGCTTACCTTGTTCTGTCGCATCCCCCTGTTTCTTGTTGCTATCTACGTTCTGTTTCGCAGATTGCTGTTTGTCGTTTTTTGTTTCCTTGTTATTCTCTTGCGAGGCTTCGCTGTTGCTTTTATCTGATACCTCATCTTTTTCCTGCTCATTCTCGCTATTTTTCCCTGCTATATCGTCCTGGTCTCGTACAGTAAGATCAAAAACATTGTTTCGTTCCTGTGTTTTTCGTTTCTTTGTCTTCTTATTGATCTGTTCACGAATGAAGTACAACTTTGCTCTTCGCACCTTTTCTTCGCGCAGCACCTCAATTTTTTCTAAAAACAACATATGGAGCGGGAACGTTCTTTCAACACCAATACGACCTGATGCGATTTTACGGACAGTGAACATCCCATCCATGCCCTTGCCATGCTTTACAGACAACACCAATCCCTCAAATATCTGCACCCTTTCCTTGCCGCCTTCTACGATTTTCTCAGAAACGCGCACGACAAAACCAGGGCGCAAAACAGGTGCATTCTTCTTACGGTATTGTTTTACTACAGTGTCAATACTTGTCATATACATTTTAATATACCATAGTGTAGCACGAATAACAAGCGCGGGATATGGCATTCATCACGGAGAGAACGACTCGACAAAACGATGAAGATCGTCTGCAAGAGGGATTGCTATATCTATTGTATTCTTTTTGTAAGGGATACAGAGGCGATACGCGTGCAAGAATAACCTGCCGAGTTCTTTTGGGCACACTTTCTTTTTTGCGTACAGCGCATCGCACACAACAGGATGACCAATAGAGGCAAGGTGTACTCTAATCTGGTGCATTCTTCCTGTTTTTGGTGCTACGTCCAACAATGTGTAGTGCGTGCCCAGACTCATAATGCGTCGCCACTCAGTCTTTGCATCTCGTACTGTGTTAGGTTCTTTTTGGCTCCAGGGTTCCACAGTCCTCCTTTTGCCTTGATGCGCTGTGATACTTTTTTCAATAACACCCTTATCGCCCTGTGGTATGCCCCACACCAGCGCATAGTACCCCTTTTGTATTGTGCGTGTGGCAAACATCTCTTTCAAAACGTTGTACGCTTCCTGAGTTCGCGCAATAACCACTAAACCAGATGTTTCCCTGTCTAACCGATGCACAATACCACCCCTTCCTGCGTCTCCAATACGAACACATTCAGGATAATGTTTTGCCACCCAAGCTGCTACAGTATCTTTTTCTTGCCGCTGCGTTGCGTGCATCAAAAGACCAGATGGTTTGTTCAAAATCACAATGTCCTGTGAGGAAAATACAACATCAATATCTGCAGAATGCATACATTTTTGGTTATTGTACAACAAAGAAAATACCTACTCTTTCTCTTACCACATTTCTGCTATTCCTGCTATCAAAGATTGAAAACTTTGCAGTAAAACATCTTGCCTATTCTCTGTAAACGTGTCGTGTGTTTTGTGGCGATATTACAACCCCTCTCATCTGAACTATCTTACTAAAATAAAAACAGCCCTTATAGGCATAGTATGAAAATCCTTTGCCCCTCCACCTGCGAACAAGTTCACAGGTGGAGGAGTTGTGGTCGCGCACCACAGGCACAACCAGCTACCCGAGCGGCATCAGGCAGCTTTGGTCGATCGTGTCGACAGAGATGCCGGCGTTCGTGAGGTCCTTGACAGCCCACGAGATCAGGTTCAGAGCCCTTTGCTCGTTGCCATCCCTCAACGACTGCTGCGCGCTGTTGCCGACAAACAGGTTGTCGGCAGCGAACACCATGCTGGGGTTGTCCTCAGACACACCCGATGCCACAGCGTGGTCGTAGAGCCCTCGCACCGCGTTGTAGCACGTCTGTGCGTGAGTTGGACGCCAGTTGTCCAGGTGAGCCATGAAGTCGTCGTTGCCGTACGCAGGTGACGCGTTAGACGAGGAGGCCTTGTCCTCAGGCAGAGAATCGTCTGCTTCACGGGACGACTCCGCGACTGCTGAAACGACCTCGTCGTCTGTGGCGTCAGTCTGGGACACCAACAGAACCGAAGTGCCGCGTGTCTTGACTTCTTCCTGTTCCTGCTGCTCAACAGGCATCAGCATAGGCTCGTGGTCTGTGCTGGACGAACCCAGCAACGTGAACAGGATGGATCCCACAATCGCGCCACTGAGCAACACGATTACAGCGATCATCCACCGTTTCCGGCTTAGAGAAACAAGCATCTTATCTTCCTTCCTACCTTCTTACAGGTATCGCAGGAAACGAGCCCCTCGCCCGCTTCCCCAAGATGCATTCTCAATACTATCATACCATATTTTTGCTTATTTGTCAATGCCTGCATGTAATGTGCACAGACATATTGCACTCATAAAGTGCTCCCTAGTAAAAGAAAAGGATTTTACTTTTTTATACCTAAAATGCCCCCTCTGTACATACCATTAGAATATATTACGAACGCAACCTATCTATACCCCCCCCCCTTGACAAACAAGCAATAATAGTGTATTATGAGAATGGAGCACATCTCGTCATCCTGAAAGGATTGAAAAATGACCATCTCGCTCAGTGATATACTGCCGCTCATCGCCCTCTCTATCTGTTCGATGGTCTTCGGGTTCTCGATTGGCTTCGAAGCAGAAACGTGGCTCATCGCCATAGCGGGCATCACAGCAGGTCTCGCCGCTGTCTTCTCTGTTGCTCATCTCATAATCCAACAGAGCACAAAGGTCTCAAGCGACTACCTCCAAAGTCGCAACCGCCCCCGAACTCATTGAGTGAGGGGGTTTTCTTTACTCCGTATATTCTAATGGGTCATAAACCTCCCCGTGTTCCTGTGCTGTATTGAAACGCATACTATTGAGGTGTTCTACACGCCTCCAGCCATCCCCTGCAGGACTTATAGGGTTTTCTGGTGGTGGAGGCGATGCTTCACGGGCTATATGGAATAAATCCTGTATGGGAGTATTTGTATATTTTTGTTCCTCTGCCATATCTAATACCTGCCCACTGGGTCTGTGTAGTTACCATAATCTATATCTGCAGTAGGTTCTGCTGGGTATAGAGCAACACCAGTAGCAATGGTTAGACGTCCTTTGGCTGAGGGTTATTTTTTAGCGGCAAAATGCCGTGCCACTGCTATCAAGAACCGTACTCCTGTTCCTTTTGCACCTTTTGCAAGATAATCACCGTCACTTGAAACCATTGTCGGTGCCATATCAATGTGTGCCCACGGATAATCAACAAACTCTTTTAGGAACATTGCTCCAGCGATTGTGCCTCCGTAGCGGCTTTTTCCTGTATTGGCAACATCTCCAAATACTCCTTTTACTTCTTGTTCGTACTCCTCCCAAAGTGGCAATTGCCACATATAATCGCCGCTCTTCTCGCCAAGATCGCGTATCAATCCCTCGCTTTCTTGATTGTTCGTGAAAAATGCATTTGCCTGTACTCCTAACGCGGCAAGGGCTGCACCTGTGAGCGTTGCAATATCAATAACCAACTTTGGGTTGAGCTGTTGCGCGTACCCCAACGCATCTGCAAGGATTACCCGCCCTTCAGCATCAGTATTCAAAACCTCTATTGTTTTTCCAGTGATAGAGGTAAGAATATCACCTGGCTTATAACTTTCTCCTGAAACAGCGTTCTCAACAACAGGAACAAGACCGATGGCGTTCACAGGGACACCAAGTCGCGCGATCCCAATAATGCTACGAACAACAGCAGAGGCTCCTGACATATCCATATGCATCTCGTACATTGCGTTTCCTGGTTTCACATTCAATCCTCCTGTATCAAATGTCACGCCCTTTCCCGCAAACACAAGGGGTTGGCTCTGTCGCGCGTTAGGCTCGTATTTGAGAATCAAAAATCGTGGCTTTATAACACTTCCTTTGCCTACGCCCCATACTCCACCCATACCCATATCCTGTATTTTGTTTTCATCCCATACCTCTATCGTTACTCCGTGGGTTTCACACTCTTTTTGAGCTCTATCTGCAAAAATATCAGGGGTCATATCGCTGCCAGGAGTATTGCTCAAAACGCGTGCGCTATTCACCTCCTCCCCTATAATACTGCCTCGCTCTACAGCACTGGTGAGTGCTTTCTTTTTGCTTGCAGAGCCCGCAACAGCAAGGTGTACTATCATCTCGTGTTGTTTTTCCTGCCTGCCAGATTGCTTGTATGTATCAAAGGAAAAGTCTGCCATCATCATCTCTGTTGCCACGAGTTCAAATATCTCTTCCTCATCGTACCCATCAACAAGCAGGGCGCGACAATCAACGCTCGCTTCACTGATACGCAATTGCTTGAGGTGTGCAACAATACAGCGGCTCACTACACGCGTGTTGCGAATACTCCATTTTTCTTTTGTACCTTTTGCCACAAACAAAATATGCGTTCCGTTCGGTAAAAAGAGATAGTGCACAGCACCACGATTCCACTCCCGTTCCTGTTTGAGAAACAACTGAATGGTACCCATTTCTTCGTTAGAGAAACAGGTTCTAACATCTTTTGCGATTGTTTTATCTTCAAAAAGAGGAATAACAACCGCATTCTTATGCTCTTGAAACGATGAACAAAGTAATTTCATATATGTATAGTATAGAAAAAAATGACAGAAAAGCAACTGTGAACCATTTGTTCTGGTGATTACCTTATTATACAATATACCACCGCAACAACAGTATCCCCCTTTCTCATACCATAGTCATTTCTGATAATTGATGTACCGAGGAGATTTATCCATTATACATTCCATCCTGAAATGCGACACATTTTATACCCATCTCAGGCAAGAAAAGGATTGTTACTTTTTTATACCTAAAGTGCCACCTCTACACATACCACTATTTCTACAGATGAGATGGGGTATAAAAAAGTAACAATCCTTTTCTTTTAATGCGTGGCATCTCAGAGAGGAATTCACGCATTACCATTGACACACAGCATAGAGGAGGATAAAATAATATCATTATGGGAACAAAAATTAAAAATAAAAGAAAATCAGTCAAAAGACGAAAAAGAAAGAAAATGATTCGCAGGGCAAGGCACCAAAAGAAACCACGATAATTTTTGTTCGTACTGTGTTCGCTTTACAACCCCTGATACTAACACTTCTAAACACACAAAAGGAGGGCTATGCCCTCCTTTTGTGTGTTAATTCACTCCTGCTTCAAGAAATCCTCCATCAATGGCTTTCCTCGTGCACGCAACACTGTTCTTCCATACGCTTGAAAATAGTGCCCTATCATACCCCACTCTTTCTGAGGAAACAATCTCATTAAATCCTGTTCTACTTTCACAGGATCTTTATTCTTCGTAAAGCCAAGCGCTAAAGAGACGCGCTTTACATGCGTATCAACAACCACCCCTGCTATTACACCATGTAATTCCCATAGCACGATGTTTGCTGTTTTGCGCCCAACGCCAGGGAGCTCCACCAATTCATCAATAGTGCGAGGTACAGCACCATTATATTTCTCTTGCACTATACGTGCTGTTTTGACGATATTGCGCGCTTTATTGCGAAAAAAATTGACTGATGATATTTCCTTTTCAAAAACACTCTCGTCAACAGAGGCAAAATCACGAACGCTCTTGTACTTTTTGAACAGTGACTCATTCACCTTATTCACCTGCTCGTCTGTTGTCTGTGCGCTCATTATCACAGCGCACAACAATTGCATTGGGGTACTATACTGCAACGCAATCTGCGCGCTTGGGTACGCTGCCTTCATTTTTTCCAGTATTGCCAACGCTCGTTTTTGTTCTTGTGTAGCCATTAAATGTTCTTATCTCGCGTACTATCAAAAAATCCTTAAAGTGCCGCAGGAGAGATTCGAACTCTCACGCCTCAAAGGGCACTAGTTCCTAAGACTAGCGTGTCTGCCAGTTCCACCACTGCGGCTTTTGATTAGAATACCACACAATGAAGATTTTTCAATACGATGCTGCGCATTCTCTTTTGAGGTGCAATACATTTTATACCCATCTCAGGCAAGAAAAGGATTGTTGCTTTTTTATGCCTAAAGTGCCACCGCCATACATGCCATTATCTCTCTATCTGAGATGGGGTACAAAAAAGCAACAATCCTTTTCTGCTTAGTGCGTGCGTGACACCTCAAGAAAAAATAAAAACATCTAAGGAATGTTTTATGAAAAATGAAGAGCCCTCCAAGCGTGTGCTTGAAGGGCTCGAGCGAGGCAACACTGAGTAGTGTGCCTGAGAAACACTGTCACTCCCACTGAACCAACACCGCTGTTGACCCAGTGGATGACTTGCGAACCCGAAACTGGTCTCGTGAACGACCCTGGTACGAGTTCGCTCCTCGCTGCAATTCAGCACACGAGAAGTAGTCTCCTCGCTGTCCTGCGATAACGTAATCGCCTGACTGCGAAGGAAACCACAAGCGAACGCACCCTCCTCCTTCATCAACCGTCATCTTCCACGTAGAGACCGTTGCAGGAAGGTACACCATGTCGCTCCAGCAATCATGGCGCACCCTCACTTGAAACGCGTTGTCGCTATAGCGGAAGACGGAATCGCCCGAGCACAGCCTGTCCTGATGGATGGCTACGACTTGGGATTCGGACTGATTGCCGTTGCTCACTATCCTTTCTACCCCCAGAGGAAGTTCGTTGTGCGACTGGCGGTACGCAAGCGAAAACACAACGAGGATGACGAGCACAAGCATGAGGAGAAGGAACCACGGTCTCCAAATCAGGGTGCGTGGCTGAGAATCTGCCCACTGCAGGTATCCAATGACTGGCAGGATGACAGCCAATGGAATCACTATCAGGACCCGCAAGTACAAGGGCTGCAGTTCGTGCAAGGGTGTTGCAACCCCCACCAACGACAGCAGCAGAACAACGAGGAACGTTCGTGCCAAGACGACACCAACCGTTCTGCGCGTTGCCTTGAATACGTTGGGTATGGCAACCAGCAGTGGCAATTCTATGAGAGCCACGACCACCACTGCTATCACCCAGAAAATGACGAGCCAGTGGAGAGCGTTCCATCCTGAAACCTCTGCGATACAGAACAGAGTCATCAGCACAAGAGACGGAAGAACCACGAAGATTCGCAACGCCTTGTTGCCGAAGATAATCGCCTTGAGCGAGACCGCAACAGGCAGCGCCAGAATCCCCAACACGGCGTTGAGAATCTCTGCTTTGCCCCGAGGGGCCGAAGATTGCTGTCCAGCCATCCCTAACAGGAATGTGACGATCCGATCGTGCGACTCTCCAGAACGTGCTCCTCTGTGTCGCAACCACCAGAACACCCTGAGACAGAACCAGAGAGTCGCGAGTGCGAACACGCCAATGAGCGGTCCGAGAATGCCAGTCATCTGACGCTCTCCTGTCCCTGCGTGATCCTTGGTACACGACCCTGCTGTAACCGTGCCCATGACTTGAAGATTACCTCTCCTGCCATGAACCATGTACCCCAGGGAGATGTGATGTGAATCAAGGAACGCGCCTCTGGCTTGTTCAGGCTCTCGATCATCCACTCAAAGCCTTGTGGGTCAAACTCCGCAAGCTCTGCAACGCCGCCAAAGACAGCGTAAAGGAGCTCGTCACGGGATGTGTACGACACGTTCTCCGCAATCCCACGGACCCACTCACCAGCAACTCCAATGGGTCGCTGAGATGGGTCATACGAGATGACTGCGCAGTACAACTCGCCCAGAGCGTAGTCCATCGCCTTCGCATCCCACAGGAAGAAGTTCCCGTGATCCGAACGGCGATTTGACACATTCCGCCACTCTTGTCGCTCCTTGCGGCGCGCGACAAGAATGTTGGCAGCAGCCTCGCTCCGTTGCTTGAGCGAGGTGCGGATGAACGCCCATACCTCATCGGCGTAGAACGAGGTGAATTGCCTGCGCTCCAGCTCCTGGTACTCCTCTGCGCAACCTTGTGCGAGTTGCCGCAATGTTGAGAAGATGCTCACTGCTGTATCCTTTCTCGAATCAGTGCCTGCGGGGGTTGTCAGTACGATTCAAACGTCTCTTGCAGGTTGAAGAGACGAATCGTGTACGCAGGAATGTCAAGCACCTCGAGCACGACATGCACGTGGCGCTCCTGCTTGGCAACAGAGACCGCGATTGGTCCTGTGCTGCCATGGTTGTCTGTTGCGTACTCGTGAGATTCCCTGATCCCATCCTTGCGCACGATCGTGCACAGCACAGGCTGTCCTTCGTCTGGAGGATGTATGGTCGCAACCAGTACATACTCTCCAGGCTGAACCTCTGTGGGCCTCACCAGCAGCTTCTGCGGTTGCAGCGACTCTTGTGATGAAACAGAAGAGGACGTCCGTTGCAGTTCCTCTACGCGGGCAACGCCCTCCGAGATGGTGTGTAGCGTATCCAACAGGTCTTGTTGTATCTGCTGAAACCCACACTCCTGCAACGTGCTGCGTTCTGCTACCTCTTCGCTCCTCTGCGGAACACCCTGAGTGTCTTGATCAGATGTGTCGCTGGAAGAGCCGTGAGGAGACGGCGAAGTATCAGGAACCTCGTCTGCGGCCTCTGCTGCTGGCTCCTTGCGCGCCTGCCAGTCACGGAGAGACGCCGTGGCGCGCAAACCTCTCGTTCTTGGATACGCACCAGGTTTTTTTCCGTACTGCGCCGTCACAGATGGTGTGCCTACAGAGACGATGTAATCCGCTGTTACGGATTGCTGCCCTGCACGCAACACCACTGTTTTGCGCTCATTGTCTTTCGAGCGCAGAGTGACTGGCATGTCCTCCTGGAGTGCACGCTCTACTGAAACAACGCACACAATCCTCAGATTGCCATCACCAGTGTCGGAAACATCCTCAAACTCCAGGCGGAGTTGGGATAGATCGCTCGATTCTACCATTGAAACTCCCCTGTTCTTGCGCGTAAAGCGCTCGTGATGTCTGTTGTTTCTTTGATGGACCTGACCCATCAAAGAGAATACATCATACAATATATATATAGTAATGTCAATGACCTTCTCGTGATACCATAATACTATTTCACCTCCCCTTTTCTCACCAACAAAAAAACACCTCGCAGTCGAGGTGTTTTTTTAGTTATTTATTACTATAGCATTGAATCAGACGAAGGTGTTTTCTCAACAAACATATCGCGAACGCATAAATAACGATCATCAAACATTGAGACATCTCGCTCACAGCTGGATGCACTGGATGCATCTGATGGTGTTAAGGGTTGAGTATCATCTCCATCCCTTACAATCTCATCTCGGTGAAATGCTACTGTTATTTGATCAGTTGCCCAAAACGGTGAGAAGTTATCATGAATGTAGTAAGTAGTGGTGGAAGCGATAGTGTTGTCGCCATTTACTACTTTTATAACAAACGTAGACGCCTCTTTCTGCCATATTAATCCAGGTGTCAGTTTGTTATTCGTACACTCATCTACCATTACTTGCGTTGTGAAGATGCCCGTATTCGTACAATCTCCATCAAGCATTGCTTGCTTCATTCTCTTCTTAGTTGCCCTATCTGCATTCTCGTATGCTGCTCCAAACACACCGTAGTAATAAAAGTCAGCATCTCCGTCAGTTGGGCTTATGAGAAGAGAGGAAAGTCCTGTAGCGGAAATAACACCACTTGTTTTTGTAGTCGTAAGACCCGACAAAACTCTACTTAATCGCCCCTCATCGTACCCCTCATTCACTTCTATTGTTAATGTTTTACCCGTTGGTGCGGTTATAGTACACGCATCCTGTGTTGAGAGATGGGGTATGGGACATACTCCACTTACAGGATCTCCTGTTCTGGTTGCTGCATAGAGCGTTGCTACAGACACTAAACCAAGAACAAAAATAACAGCAATCGTCATTATAGACCTTATAATGATTGTATTCATGTCATTTTTTAATAATAACGTATCTATATTAAAGCATACTTTTTCTATTTTGTCAATACCTGACGTTACATCCCCCACTTCGCTTTATGTCTGTAATACGAAAGACAACATTGTTTTGATTATTAT
>VXOY01000008.1 GCA_009839835.1 Candidatus Spechtbacteria bacterium SB0662_bin_43
CCCCCCCCCCCCCCCCCCCCCCCCCCCCCCCCCCCCCCCCCCCCCCCCCCATATTATTTGTTACTCCCAGCATCTCATTAGTCTCTCAGTCCAGAGAAGAATGGCTTAAACATACACAAAGACCATTAAAGTCATTGGTAATATGCTCTGATTCAAACGCTGGTGGCAAAAAAGAAATTTCTTATAAAACATCCGAACTAACCTGTGACGTTACCACGGATCCAGAAAAAATAGCCCAATTCCTCAATGAAGAAGACGAAAGAACTAAGGTATTATTCTGCACGTATCAGTCACTATGGTCGGTTATTGACGCTCAAAGAAAAAACAATGCACCAGACTTTGATTTAACGATATGTGACGAAGCCCACAGAACAACGGGTATAGATAGAAGTGAGTCAACAGGAGTTGATAATACAGGTTTTAAGGCAGTACATCGTGATCTCACATCAAAGAAGCGCCTGTATATGACGGCAACTGAAAGAATTTACACTACATCTTCCAAGAAATCACTCAAAAAGAAGGAAATTAAAGTGATAGATATGGAAGATATTGATATATACGGTAAAACATTCTATAAATTGAAGTTTAAAGACGCGGTTGATGAAGAGATATTGAGTGATTACAGGGTTATTGCTATGGGATTTAATGAAGACTTTATACCTAAAGGATTAAGGGATCAGTTACTCAGTATCGCCGATGAAAGTGAAACACAGGATAGAAATAAAAAACAAAAACCTCTTGTTATTACTAACGAAGACTTAGAGAAGGTTATTGCCACCTCTCTCGCTATAAATGGCATTTTACCTAAAAAGAATATTGAAAACCCAGATCAGTTATATCGCAGTATTGTATTTGCTAATACAATCAAAAACTCAAAATATTTTGCGGAAGCACTAGATAATTCTCAATTAAAAAGATATGTCACAAAACAAAAAGAGGGGAGTAGTAGAGCTCTCAAAACAGAAATAGAACACTTAGACGCCAGCGACAACGCATATCGTAGAAGACAATCTCTAGAAAAACTCCGCACAGCAAAAAATGACAACACCGCCAGAGCACTCTGTAATGTAGGGCTCTTTGGTGAAGGAATAGATGTACCAGCACTTGATGCCATTGTCTTTATAGAACCAAGAAAAAGCCAGATTGATATAGTGCAAGCCGTTGGGCGAGTTATGCGGAAAGCGGAGGGTAAGAAATTAGGTTACATAATTGTTCCTGTACCTATAGCATCAGGTGAAACATTAGAAGATGCTTTGGCTCAAGGGACAAAAGGATATGAAGTTATTGGTCAGGTACTGCGAGCTTTACAATCTCACGATGAACGATTAGCAAAAAACACAGCTCAGTTTGTGGAAGTGGGTGAAATAGAACCATTCATGAAGGATGAGGGAGTGATTGCATTAACTGATGACGAATTTGTACAAGGAACATTCCTCAAAATATCCGAAGTTGCAGATAGTGTGTATGCTCAGATAGTATCCGCTTCTGGTTTGGGCAAACCAGGTAAGTTAGTCACCGATCAGATTAGCTACACAATAGATAGAGTGACTGATATTTTAACAGAAGGTCGCTCCGAAGCAACTGATAATGCTGATTTTATTTATGCCTTAGCAAAAAGCTTAGGTGAAAAAATAGATTACAGTAAGAAAGATTCAGAAAAGAACTTATGCAAAATAGGAGCACTACTCATTGCCAACGCGTGCATATTACAAAAAAGAATACAGACAACAAATACATGGAAAGGGCTATTACGAGATACTACAGATATTAACCTTGATGGAATTGAAGCAATAGATTCTCTAAAAGAATCCTGGCAAACAATACTTGCAAAAGACTATAAGCCTGTGTTTGAACCTGCGCTTGCTGTATTAGATGTCCTGCCACGTAGACCGTATATTGCAACGTGTATTCACATGCTTATTGAGTGTGCAAATAATGTAGCTGATGAACTTACCGATTTAGGATATGATCACGCTGGCTCTCTGTATCATAAAATTATGCCCCATGCGAAAGAAACAGGAGCATACTATACCAATAATCTTTCAGCACTCCTTTTAGTAAAACTAAGCATCAAGAAAGATTTTGTAGATTGGCACAATGAATACGCTATCTCTCAACTCAAAATAATGGATGTAGCTTGTGGCACAGGCACACTCCTTATGGCATCAGTCAAAGTAATGAAAGAACATTTTGCCAAAGCACATTCTATTGATTTAAAAAACCAAACAGTAAAAGACAAAAAGAAAATGGCATACTTTCATCAACTTTTAGTTGAAAATGTTATTCACGGTTTAGACATAAATCAGTGCGCAGTCCAGCTATCTGCTTCCAACCTTACATTAGGTTCTCCGAATGTAGATTATAACAGAATGAATCTTCATACCCTCAAACAAGGCATTCAACCAAACGGAAATCCAAAAGCTGGCTCGTTAGATATATTGAATGAAGATAATCAAATGAGCCTTATACAAACACCAAAGACAAATACTCAGGTAAATGATGAGGATATATCTTTCCCAACTAAAGATATTGATATGGTGATAATGAATCCACCATTTAAGAATAATGAAGACAGAAACTCACAGTACTCAGATAAAGATAGGGATGCAATGCGCCAACACGAAAAAATAATTAAGAAAACGCTAACCGCAAAAGACAAGAAAACAGGAGATGTAATTGATTTTAACAGCATTAGAACATTTTTTACTCCCATTGCTGATAAAGTCCTTAATACTAATAGGGGAGTATTGTCAAAAATCATACCTGTAACAGCATGCATTTCCTCTTCAGGATTACCAGAACGCAAGTTTCTCGCACAAAGATTTCATATTGAACGGATCATTGTCTCACATGACCCCAAGCGCATCAATTTTTCCGAAAATACATCCATACACGAATGTTTATTTATAGGTCGCAGGCATTCAGATAGTACTATTAACAAACCAACAGAATTCATATCTCTTAAGAGAATGCCAAAAACACCCGAAGAAGTTGAAGAGGTATATCAAGCCATAGAGAATAATACAAATGAAAATCAGTGGATTACAAAAACTCAGTGGTCAGCAGACTTAATGAAGATGGGAGACTGGACTCCTGTTCAATGGTTGAATGGTAAACTACCTAGAATATGTAAAGAGATTGAATCATCAGAATCTTTTGAGCCTATGGGTGACAGATATTCTATCAAGCCTCAAGCCAGCAGTATTAGAACTACTTTTGAAAGGTGCGACCCTAATGATAAAGAAGCAAAACCAGTATTTTGGTCTATTAGCTCCAAGATAAGGACAACGATGTTATCAAAACCTGATAGTTGGCAAAAACCTAAAGCTAATAAATCATCTTTGGCACAAAAATACTGGGATTTGCGTAGCAATGTCTTGATATCTGAAAAAATGGATACACAATCTGGTAGGTTGGTTGGCGTTTATTCAAATATAGATTCGGTTGGCAGTGCATTTATGTCTGTATCCACACAGGATGAAAAATATGCGAAAGGATTGGTTGCTTGGTGGAACTCAACTCCGTGTTTGTTAATGCTTCTCAATGCGCGTACCAAGAAAATGACATATCCTCAATGGTCACTAAACCATCTCCTGTCCATCAAAATACCTAAACCAGATAACCCAGCTTGGAATGACTTGTATCAAGCATTTGAAGCAACCAAGAATAAAGAAATGCTAACCCTCAAAGACGCAGAAAAATGTCAGGTCAGAAAAACCATAGACAAAGCCGCAGCAAAAGCATTAGGAATACCAGAACAAGAAATCGCCCAATGGCGCTCACTCTTAGCCAAAGAACCAACAATATCCAACAAATACGCTGATGAAATTGAATCCCAAGAGTGAGGGTGTTGTATTTCTCGTTATCCACAATTTTGTGTATAACAAAAAGCAAGTGTCAAAAACGCTTATTTTTACGGATAAAATGAACCTCTCCTCTCTTTTGTAAAATACACTTTACAACTCAACATCTTTCTTGTAAAATGTATTTTACAAGAAGTCATCTTCTACTATGGATACAGAAAAGAGACAAAACCTTAGAGAATATATATCTCGCCAAATCATTACAGCTGATGAGAGAACGCAAAGGTATATTTATAACCCGAGCAATAATAGCAAAAATCCCAACAGGAACTGTTTTGTTTCGCTACGACAATATATTAACGATTACCAAGTTCAAGGTCGCCATGACGTAAGAATGGTTATCTTGCATGGCCTGAGAGGCTCTGGTAAAACCACACTACTTGCCCAGACATACAACATCCTCGGTCGCATTGACCAAGAAAATAAACTTTTTATTTCTTTAGACGAAGTATCTCGTGTTTTGAATGCAAGTCTTAGTGATATATTAGATGTATATGAGGATTTTTTGGAAAATTCTTTTGCTCAATTACGACAACCAGTGTTCTTGTTCTTAGATGAAGTACATTTTGATAAGAACTGGGCTACTGCTCTTAAGATCTTGTACGATAAAACAGATAAAGTGTTTGTTATTGCAACAGGATCTAATGCGCTATCTCTACAAAACACACCTGATCTTGCAAGAAGATCTCACTCTATAGAACTGTATCCCATGAAGTTTCCAGAGTATATGACAATAAAACATAACCTATTTCCAATCAAAGGGCTTTCTGAGAGGATTAAAAATAGTATATTTGATTCTAATAGTGCTACAGAAATATATAATAATATTCAACAGGTTACACATAGTGTTCAAGGGTACTGGTCTAATATTAAGTACTGGGAAAAAGAGGTAGATAATTATATAAAGTATGGAAATTTACCTTTTGCCACTCAGAGTGAAAATAAGATATTGATTACTGAACAAGTGAGTCAGATATTGCACCGCATTATAACTGTTGATATGCCTCAAAACGGCAATTTCTCGTTGGATATTATTGATAAAATGCCCTCGTTACTATACATCCTTGCTTCATCTGATCAGTGCAATCTGTCTAAGATTTGTACAACAATTGAAACAACAAGACCAACCCTTACTTCTGTTTTGGGTGCATTGGAAAAGACAGGCTTAATATGGCGTCTTTATCCTTACGCATCGCATTATAGACAAGTTAGACAGCCTTCAAAGTACTTATTTACAAGCCCAATTTTTAGAATGGTATATTTCACGTTAACTGAAAGTATTATACAAGATAATAGTAAACAGGCAGGTAAATTGTTTGAAGATACTATTGGTTTAATACTGAAAAAGGAGAAGTTCTTTTCTGAGTACAGATCTCTTACTTATGACAGTGCAACAGGAGGCGCCGATTTTATAGTCCAAAAAGATGATAAAACATTTGTTATTGAGGTGGGATATGGTCAAAAAAGAATAGACCAAGTTTTAAAAACAATGCGTAGTCATAAAACCCTCCAAGAAAAATCTATTGGAGTAGTTGTATCAAAAAAACCATTAAAATTACACCAAGAATTCAATATTATAGAAATCCCAATAACTTACTTTTTGTTGATATAAATGTTAGTATTGTTAGATACCTTTTTAGAGTACCAATAAGGGGAGTGGTTATGCTAATATAATAGATAATAGGAGTTTGACAGTTGTGTTCGGGTTGTTCGTCTTCGCAGATTGGAACGCAAGGAGGTATGGGTGGAAGTAGTATGATAGGGCAACAATTGATATGTTGTTGAGGAGAAGGGAAATCAAACCTCATCCTATAGATACAGGTGAAAGTGCCGTAAAAGCACACTCAAACAGTTATAGATATAAAATAATAGGAGGGGTTGTAGTGATTCTCCTTCTCGTTGAAGTTATAGCGGGATTTTTCTTTCTAAATGAAACAAACGAAAGCAATGAAAACGATTTATTGATAGACAGTGTTTTTATACCGCAATAGTATGGAGGAGCAAAAATGGTACGAGAAACGAAAGTTTGTGATAGGAGTATTACTACTCATACCTTGTTTTGTGGGTCTTTTTTATTATGGAAACGCACCTTTTTTGTTGATGGTGGCGGTTTTATTATGGATGTTTTGGTAATATTGATTTATTTACAATGACAATAAGAGACAAAAAACAATACTATATTGAAGTGTTGTAGGGTTTGTTATCATTGAAGGATACGGGGATTATATAATTTATTTTTAGAGGATAATGTGATATTGAGATATTTATGGAACGAGAACAAAACAATACAATACCCAAACAAAAAGATGCATACCGTTTGGTGCAAAATGCCCTCATTGATTTAGGTGGTAAGGCACGCAGAATGGATGTTATAGATAAATGCGCTGAAATGATAGATTTGAGTGACAAGGCAAGGGGCGAACAGATAAAAAGTCAAGGTAGGGGTAGGTTTGATACTGTTATTGAGTTCGCAAGAAATACATTACGAGAACAAGGCTATGTACAAGAAACGAAAGAAAGTGGACATGGGAAATGGGCTCTTACAAGAAAGGGATGGCATCAATCAATAGATAATGAAACCATAGAAGCAGAGAGAAAAAGAATTGTAAAAGAAAGGTCAAAACGCAAAGAAGATGGAGAGCAACCAGACAATGCTGTTATTATTGAAAACACGACAGAAGATACTACACGAAAAGAATTGCTTGACTATATACGGAATATGGATGAAACAGCATTTGAGCGATTGTGTAGGGATGTGTTAGATAGAGATGGATTTATTGCTGTAAATACTCAAAAAACACGAGATGGGGGTAAGGATGGTATTGGTGAAATAATGCTTACAAAGATAGTAGGATTGTCTGTCATCTTTGAGTGTAAGCGTTATAAAGACAATAAAGTACCCATATCTGCATTGAGGGAGTTTTCGGCACAAGAAAGAACATACGATAGGTTGATTTTCTTTACTTCAAGTTATTTTACATCGGGGTATAGAACAGACGATACTGTAAGACTATTGATACAAGCAGGACGCCTTATTCTTATAGATGGCGATAGATTGGTTGATTTAATGCTGGAATATAAAATAGGGGTAAGCGACAAGATTGATAAAGAATACCTTGATGCTATTTAGGGTCTAATGAAAAACCCAACAGTAAAAGGTATTATAGTAAAACATATTCCTTGTGTTGTATGCGAAACACTAATACGCGACATCGTTATATACTCCGCACAGGTAGGTTTTAAGCATTTTATTCAAACAGATACAGGAAAGAAATGGGCGGTATCAATCTGTACTGTTGCACCAACAGACAGTAGGGGTATTGTATGTCTTACATTACAAGAGAGAATGTGCAAAATAGGCATACGTTTTTATACGCTGCTCACAATTCAATGTTCTATTTGAAATTATTTATTTTTATTACGATTACTACAAGATCGCTAACTCAATGATTGAGTAGATACTTCCGATAAGGAAAATAGTGACGAGAAACCCGTACACAAACCGCGGCAGTTTGAGTGGAAAATCCGACCCTTGCGGGTATTTTTTTTGTGCTCGTGTGTGAATAAGAATGACACAACACCCATTTATTGCGCTCAAAACAATTCCTGCTAACCCCAGCAACACAATGCTATCTACAACGCTCAATACAAAGAAGGGGACAGGGGTGATAATAGCGAGTATTGTGCTCGTTGCTTTTGGGATGTTCCAGTCGTACATTACTGTGTCTCGTAGGTTGCACGCCAACACCAAGAATGAGGCAGAAATGGCGATAAGTCCCATAATTGCTCCAACAATGACAGCACCTTCCCCAAAGGTCCCTACCATTCCTGGTATTGCCTCTTGGCTTGTGTTCGCTCCTGTAACACCAACGACAATAAACGCAAAAAACAGCATTAGTACCGCTGAAAGTACGGTGCCTGTGAGGATTACTTGTCGCAATAACCGCCCTCTGTTTTGGATAATGACTCGCGACTCAGAGACCGAAGGCAAGTGAAAGAACGCAAATAGCAGAACCCCCCACGCAAAGAACAATTTTCCAGGGTCAAATGTTGTGAAATTGGCGTAGTCAATGTGGGGGACGCCCTGGATAAAGAAGAGCACAATCGCTAAAAAGAATCCAATAACAAGAACGATCTCTATCCGTGAAATGGTGCGCAACCCCGCTAATACACCGAGGCTCATTACCATCCAGAACAACCCCATCAGTACCATGTGGTGAACCTGGACACCAAACGATTGGAACAGCACTTGTAAGAACGTTCCTGCAACTAAAACATACACTACTAACGCACCAACAGTACCGCAGAGAACAGTTACGGTCAGGAGTGCCTTTCCTCTGTCGCCAAGATATATGCGAGCGTACCCAATGAGACGGTGTTTTCCAGGTGTGCGCTCACCGATTTCTGCCAGCATAATGTGTATGATGGCGACCATTATTGCTAAAATAATAAAGAGCACAAAGGTCAGCAAAAAACCGCTTTGTGCAAAAACAAACGGAACGCCAAAGATGCCAACATCTAACGAACCACCTGAGAAAACCGCACTGGCTCGTAAAAAATCACTTTTTAGGAACGTGATGATACCCTTCATTGTTTTTTACAGGATAGAAAGCGTATCCTAATGAGACCATAGCAAGCCCAATGTCGCGAAATGTTGTGTCAAGTACGTGCGTTCCAGCAACAATAGTGATAACTATGAGAAGAAGTCCTGTAGATATACCGACCCATTTTTGATACACACCCAATAAAAATAACACCCCGAGCAGTATGTCTATGACTGCGTGAAAGCGTAGTGCAGCTTCAAGAGATACTCCAAATGACTCTACCCATTCTGGAACCCACCCAACCCAGTGAGAGGGCTCTGCAATACTCATTATTCCTGCGTACAAAAAAACAAACGCTAACCCCAAACGGAGACAGAGAATAGGTATAGAGTGTTTGCTATTACCGATAAAACGGCTATAATAACAAGATACCATTACCCTATAGTATAGCATTTTCTTACAAAGAATAAATGCAAAACCTTCCACTTCCTGAATGTGGCAGAAAGTTGGTTGGGGCGGGAAGGGTAAAAGGTTTCACAGAGCATAGATAGTGTAGTGGGTGTGGCGGAAAAAGGAAGATCTATCATTTCTCTGCATAGAATAAGCGCACCACCCTCTGAGACACGAGGGATTTAATAAAACCTTCTTTTGTATGAATTTTCATCTTGAGACACCGTTTGTTCCCAAAGGCGACCAAGGGGACGCAATCCAAAAGCTAACAGAGACTGTTCAGTCAAATACGGCACACCAAGTTCTCTACGGAGTGACTGGTTCGGGTAAGACGTTCACGGTAGCGTCTGTGATTGAAAATGTGCAGAAACCAACTCTTGTTATCTCTCACAACAAGACCCTTGCGTGGCAATTGTATCAAGAGTTCAAATCGTTTTTCCCAAACAATGCTGTGCATTATTTTGTGAGCTACTATGACTACTACCAACCTGAAGCATATATCCCAACCACTGATACGTACATTGAAAAAGACGCTCAGATCAACGAGAAAATTGATGCAATGCGCCACGCAGCAGTGCAAAGCATAGTAACGCGTAGCGACACCATTATTGTTGCATCTGTGTCGTGCATTTACAGCTTAGGGTCTCCAGAGTCGTACCAAACAGTGTCGTGGACGCTTTTGCAAGATACAATCATTACGCGACAAGAGTTTTTGAAGCACCTTGTGCTCCTTGGGTTTTCAAGGAGCGACTTGGATCCTCGTAACGGTATGTTCCGCGTGAAGGGATCAACAGTAGAAATTTTTCCTGCATCAGGAGAGGAATCTATCCTTGTCTTTCTCGGAAAGAACACCGTTGAGCGGATTCTCGTTGATAAGAAAGAGGTGTCAGAGGTGCGTATCTTCCCTGCTAATTTTTGGATAACGCCAGAAGATAAGTTGAAAATCGCTATGTCCAATATCAGAGCAGAGCTTAAGGAACGGCTCGCGTATTTCAAAAAAACACACCAAGATATTCCTGCGTATCGGCTTGAACAAAAAACACAGTACGACCTTGAGATGATGCAGCAGCTCGGGTATTGCACAGGGATTGAGAACTACTCTTCGCACCTTGAGTTTCGCAAACCAGGAGTTGCTCCTTTCACGCTCATTGATTATATGCCCAAAGGATTTCTCACCGTTATAGACGAGTCGCACATAACAATTCCCCAGATTCGTGGGATGTATAACGGAGATCGTGCCCGCAAGCAAACCCTGATAGAACACGGGTTCCGCCTTCCGAGCGCTTTAGATAATCGTCCCCTCCAATTTCAAGAATTCAATACAAGAGTACCTGCGCGGCTTTATGTGTCTGCAACCCCTGGAGACCACGAATTAAAGCAGACACAGAAAAAGAATGTTGTAGAGCAGCTCATCCGCCCTACAGGGATTGTAGAGCCGAGCATTGAGATTCGCCCTACAGAACAACAGATGAAAGACGCGATACAGGAGATAAAGACCATCAAGGAACAGGGTCAGAGAGCATTAGTGGTAACGATTACAAAGCGGCTTGCCGAAGATATTTCAGAGTATCTCCATAACGAAGGCATACGGGTAAGCTACATTCACTCTGAGATAGACACGCTTACGCGTCCTGTTCTGATGAACAAACTGAGAAAGGGGGAGTTTGACGTGTTGGTTGGCGTTAATTTGCTGCGTGAGGGTCTGGATATGCCCGAGGTGTCGCTGGTTATTATCCTTGACGCAGACAAAGAGGGTTTTTTGCGCAACACAACAACACTGTTGCAAACAATAGGGCGAGCTGCGCGGCACAATGATGGGCGAGCAATCCTATACGCTGATAGAGTGACGCGATCGATGCAAGAAACCATTGATGAAACAAACCGAAGGCGCAAAAAACAACAAGCATACAATGAAAAAAACCGTATCACCCCGTCTTCTGTGCAGAAAGAAATTCACGAACACCCCGATGACCTGCTTGATGCAGATGAAGAAGAACACAGAGCACCGCTTGTGTACGAATCACAAAAAGAATTGGAGCGGGAGATGAAAAAAGCCGCAAAGAATCTTGATTTTGAGAAAGCAGCACTGCTACGAGACGAGATTAAGAGGATGAAAGATGAATAGAAAAGGTATTGTTCAATGAACATCACTATTTCATTACAACAGATTGAAAAGGTGCTTGCTGTACTGTTTTTTCTTGCTGTGCCATTACAGGTACGATATTTTCTGTTTGGTCCTGTTTCTCCTGAGCAAGCAGAACAAGGAGCCGAGTTTGTTGAGTGGTTGAGCGGTTTTGTGTACGTGAGCGATGTGATTTTCGCTGCATTGTTCGTGGTGTGGTTGGTGCGCTACGGTTCGTCTCTACGCACGACCCTGCGTCGTAGATTCGTGCAGATGGTAGCAGTGTCTGTTCTTATCTCGTTTTTTCCGCTGTTCTGGGCGTTGAATGGGGATGCTGCACTGTTCCGTGCGGTAAAATACGTTGAATTTTTTCTTGTGTTTGTGTGGGCGTACTCAACGCGCACCCACCTCACAATTGCCGCTTCGTGCTTGGCTTTTTCTGGCGTGTTCCAAGCGCTCGTGGGAATTGGACAATTTTTGACTCAGAAATCATTGGGTCTTGTTTTTTTAGCAGAGAGTCCGCTCGCACGTTTTGACGAAAACGTTGCTGAAATTATCACAACAACAGGACGTTTCATTCGTGCGTATGGCACTGTTCCAAGCCCCAACATACTCGCGTTTTTTCTCGTTATCACCCTTTTGCTGCTCATTTTTTTGTACTGCAAGAAGCACATTCCTCTTGCTGTGTTCGTGCTCTGTTCTTGGGTCGTGAGTTTTGCGTTAGCGCTGACGTTTTCTCGTGGCGCGATTAGTGTGGGTATTCTTGCTGGTGTTGCGTTCATTCTTTTGTTGGTATGGCGTGTGAAAGATGTTGAAAAGAGAGCGGTGCAGAACGCTGCTATCGTGTTGTTGTGCTGTTGCATCTCGGTTGGCGGGCTCTTGCATCGTGAGTTATACGAACGGTTCTTTGTTGCTGTTCATTACGACAACGCTGTTTCAGAGCGAATAGACTCCTACGGTGTTGTTGGCTCGTTTCCCGAGTACCTCTTGTATGGAGCAGGGGGAGGGAACACTGTTGCTGTGGGTAGCGTTTCGCAACCAATTCACAACGTATTTGTCCTCTCTGCGTTTGAGTGGGGAATCGTGTGTTCGCTCATCCTCATCTTTGTTATTGGGTGTGCGCTCCTGCGACAGATGCCTGTTGTGTCTGTGCGCAACACACTCTTTTTCTGTGGTGTTGCAAGCGTGATTGCTGTTTCCTGCATAGATCATTTTTTTCTCACAACACAGCAAGGCGGGTTATTATTATGGGTGTTAATGGGGTTTGCTCTGCGTGACCCATAGCGTTCTACTGTTATACTACTCACAGATGCGCTATACTACTATGTATATACTAACGAAGATCATAGAGAGAATGGGATTTTACTTTTTTATGCCTGGTTCATGTACTGAAGCAGTTTTATATACAGTAGCGGCATCTTATGCATAAAAAAGTAAAATCCCATTCTCTCTATGTCCAAGAATACTGGATTAAAAACAGGTTTTTACAATACATATGAACACCCAAGAATTTATTGCTGATTTCCATATCCATTCGCGATTTTCCCGTGCCACATCAAAAGATTTGAATATACAATCCTTGGATGAGGTTGCGTCAAAAAAAGGTGTTCAGGTCTTAGGAACAGGTGATTTTACCCATCCTTTGTGGATGGCAGAGCTTGAGTCCGAGCTCCAAGAGTCGTCTTGCGAAGGGTTATACGTGAGAAAGAACGACTCGCACGGTACGCATTTTATGCTTACGGTAGAGATTAGCAGTATTTACTCAAAAAATGACGCAGTGAGACGGGTTCACACATTGGTGTTTGCTCCTTCGCTGGATGTTGCGAAGCAGATTAACGCCAAGTTGCGTACTATAGGGAATTTGTCTTCCGATGGACGACCTATTTTGGGGTTGGATGTACGGAATCTTGCAGAGATAGTGTTTGAGATTGATGAGAGGTGTATGGTTGTGCCTGCCCATATTTGGACGCCATGGTTCTCTGTCTTTGGTTCAAAGAGCGGATTTGATTCGTTGGAAGAGGCGTTTGAAGATATGAAACCTTATATTTTTGCTGTTGAGACAGGGCTGTCATCTGACCCGCCAATGAATTGGCGCATTAAAGAGCTGGACACCCTCTCTCTTTTGTCTAACTCTGATTGTCACTCTGCTTCAAAAATTATGCGGGAGGCAAATGTTTTTTCGTGCGAGATGTCGTATGGTGCAATCCGCGATGTGTTGCGAACAAAAGATACGACAAAGTTCGTTCGCACACTTGAGTTTTTTCCAGAAGAAGGAAAGTATCACTACGATGGGCACAGAGCGTGCAACAATAGGATAGATCCAATAAAAACGCAGAGCACTCTTTGTTCTGTGTGCGGTAAAGAGGCAACGCTCGGTGTGTTGCGAAGGGTAGAGGCATTGGCAGGTCGTCCGCACGGAGAAAAGCCAGAAAATAGCGTTCCTTACACGAGCATTATTCCTCTTGAAGAAATTATTGCTGGGGCAACTGGTGTTGGCGTCAAGAGTAAGAAGGTTCAAGAGATCTACGAGACACTTGTGTATTCGTGCAAAACAGAGATCAATGTATTGTTGCACGAGTCAATTGAAACCATCCATAAAATTGCAGGCGACAGAGTGGCTGAAGGTGTGAGAAAGATGCGAGAAAACGATGTTATGATAGACGCGGGATACGATGGTGAGTTTGGTATTGTTCGTATTTTTCCTTCAGAATCTCAGGAAGAAACTGCTCCTACACTTTTTTAGTTTTGTAAACACAGGCATCGTATATGAACAGAGGGATGTATAAAGGCATTTTGGTTACACTGGTACTCTTCGCAATAGGGCTGCTTTGCGCTGTACTGGTTGTTTCGTTTGTTGGAGGCGACGAGATAGCGCACGCATTGCAGGAGTTTAGTCCTGTTTTATTATTGCCTGTTGGGGTTTTCCTTTTGCTTGAGATACTTGTCTCAACATTTCGGTGGAAGTACATCTTGAACGCGTTGGGTGAAAAGATTTCACTCCGCGCGTTGCTTCCTATCTGGATGGCTGGTAATGCGTTCAATTATTTAACGCCTATTGCGCTCGTTGGTGGAGAGGGGATTCGCGTGATGATGCTGAAGAGGCGATTTGATATTAGCTACCACAGAGGGAGCGCGTCTGTACTCCTCGACCAAATTTTTAACGGGTTGTCTGTTTGGCCAATGGTTGTCATTGGTCTTTTTGTTTTTACCCAACAGCTGAATTTGGGTGATTTTAATATCCTCATTGTTGTTGCGTTTCTGTTCGCTATAGGGCTATTTTTGTTCCTATTCCTCTTGTTGATTCAAGCGCTCCGCCAAAAACCTCTTGTCAAGCCCTTGATACGGCGGTTTTCCTTAGGACACCATAAGGTGAGTGATTTTTTGGTGCGAATGGAAGAAGAGGTTATCTCGTTTCGTTCTCTTGGATTGAAGTTATTTTGGAAAGGGTTTTTCTTGAGTTATCTTCGGCAAACCATTATTTTGTTGCGAACAATGTTTATCCTCAATGCGTTGGGGCAGGGGTTGATTTTCAAAGACGCTCTTCTATCGCTCAGTGGTGTGTATGTGAGCTATCTGGTACCTGTTCCTCTGGCGTTGGGAGTACAGGAGACGTCTCAAGCAACTCTTTTCTCTATTCTTGATTGGGGTGCGGGATTAGGATTTTCGTTCAGTATGTTGTACAGGGCTGCAGAGTTGTGTATTATTTTTGGAGGCGTGATGGTGCTTGCGAGTTCTGTTGCGTTGGTTACAGGCACGATGGTGAGCAAGGTGTCGTCTGCGCACAAAGAAAAGTCTCGCAAACAGACCAAAAAGACAGAAGGACAAGAATGATTTATACTATATATACTACGGTCACTCAATGTTCCACTTATTAAAATAAGAAAAGGGATTAAGCACAGCGACCTCCAAAAGATTTTTCTGGACTAAACCGATTACAGCAACCGCCAGAAAAACACGTTTTACGGTCGCTTATGTCGCACATTGTGAATAAAAAGTGAGGAATAATGTATAGATATATTTATGAACAATAAAAACACTGATTATCATCTTATTATCATTGGTGGAGGTCCTGCAGGGTGTGCTGCTGCTGTGTATGCGGCACGAAAAAAGATTCGTTCTGCTATTATTGCGGACGACTGGGGAGGACAGTCTGTTGTATCAAATGATGTGCAAAATTGGATTGGGGAGACCCACATCTCTGGTATTGATATTGCAAAAAATCTCCAAGCACATATCCGAGAGTACGCTGACGATGTTTTGGATATTGTAGAGGATACAAAGGTAGTATCTCTGCGCCACGATGGAGAGGTATTTGCTGTTGAGACAAACACGAATAACCGTATGACAACGCGGGCTGTTTTGGTGTGTAGCGGTGCGCGCAGGCGGGTACTGGACGTTGAAGGAGCTGAGAGGTTAAACCATAAGGGTATTTCGTACTGTGCCTCGTGCGATGCCCCGCTCTTTAAAGGATTGGATGTTGTTGTGGTTGGTGGCGGGAACGCAGGGTTTGAGAGCGCGCTGCAATTGTTAGAGTACGCGCCAAACGTATATTTATTTGAAAGAGGATCGCAGTTTCGCGCTGATTCTATTACGATAGATAAGGCATTGCAACACCCGAATATGAAAGCATTCACCGATGTTTCCTTGAAGAAGATAGAGGGTGAGCATAAGGTCGAGGGAGTTGTGTATTCCCAGAACCAAGGAGGTGATACATCGTTGCCTGTTGGGGGTGTGTTTGTTGAGATTGGTTCGTTACCCAACTCCGAGTTTATGCCAGAGAATATTACGCTCAATGAGCGGAACGAGATTGTTGTCGACCCAAAGACGCAACGAACGAATGTATCTGGTGTATGGGCTGCTGGAGATGTGTCAGATGGACTGTTTCGACAGAACAATATCTCAATGGGGGACGCAGTGAAGGCGCTCGAGGATATTTATTTATGGCTTCACAAGAACTAATCTTATGATTGCTTTTTTACGAGGAACAATACAGAACGTGTTATCTTCATCTGTTATTGTGGACGTTTCAGGCGTTGGGTACGAGGTATTTATGACTGACAAGATGTGTTCTTTGTGCGCAACACGGATTGGTCGAGAAGTTGAGTGTGTGGTGCATCATCACATCCGTGACAGTGCTCTGGATCTGTATGGATTTGAGTCCCAAGAGGAAAAAGAGATGTTTTGCGCCCTGTTGTCTATTTCTGGCATTGGGCCCAAGGTTGCGCTCTCTATCTTGAACGCTGCTCCTCTTTCTTTGCTGAAACAAGCGATTGCAGACCAAGACAGTGTTATTTTGACAAAAGTATCTGGTATTGGGGTGAAAAAAGCCCAGAAAATCATCTTAGAATTAAAAGACGTCGCTGTGTACGACAGTGGCTCTGCACATGATAGAGATGTAATAGAAGCGCTTGAAGGCATTGGATACTCGCGGTCTCAAATCCAACGAACCTTACGGGCACTACCCGATAGCGCAATGAGTGTCGAGGAGAAAATCAAGAGAGCGATTCAAGAGATGGGAAAAGAGAGCAGAGGGCACATATAATGTATGATCCTATGTTTTTACACAGCGATCTGTGGAGAGATTTCCAAGAGAGGGCAGGCGTTACTGTCTGTTCTTTGGAAGGAGCGGACAATCCGTGGGCAATGCGCGTAACATTGCCGCTTGGGTTGCACTACTGGTATAGCCCGTATGCTTCGTCGTACGAGTCATTGATAACGTGCGGAAAGAGTAGTGGTGCAGTGTTTGTGAAATGCGAACCAATGCAAGAAGACACTGCTGCGTATGTTGGCTTGAAGGACCGAGGGTTTGTTCGCTCTATCAGGTCGCTGCAACCACAGAAAACGAGCGTTGTTTCTCTTTCTGCCGACCAGGAGACAATGTTGTCTGGTATGAATAAAAAGGCGCGGTACAACATTCGTCTTGCAATGAGAAAAGGGGTTGTGGTGGATACCAACGGTACAGTGGATGAGTTTTGGGCGTTAATGCAAGAGACAACAGAGCGGGATGGGTTTCATTCCCATACCCGTTCGTACTACGAAGAGCTTTTAAAAACACAGGGCGTATCACTGTATATGGCGCGCATACAGCAGACTCCTGCTGCGTGTGCCATCGTGCTCACCTACAAAGGACGAGGGGTGTATCTCCACGGAGCATCCTCGTATCAGTACCGTTCATATATGCCCTCATCTATTCTGCAATGGCACATTATGGTGTCGCTTGCGGACAAGGGCGTAAAAGAGTACGACTTATGGGGAATTGATGATAAAAAGTGGGCAGGGGTTACGCGGTTTAAAAGAAGGCTTGGTGGCACAGAGATTGAGTATGGTGGGTCGTATGATTTTGCGTTGCGTCCTATATTGTATGGCTTATATGCGATAAAACAAAAGATGCTATGAAGGAACAGATACGACGTTATATACCAGAGAGGGTATTGGATTGGTACCATGCAGTGTGGGCGTTTTTGGGAGTTGTTGTGTATCGCAATCCCTCGCACCACATTCGGGTTATCGGTATCACAGGTACAAACGGAAAAACGAGCACAACACACATTGCGTCTGATATTCTTGAGATGTGTGGGTTGAAAGTTGGTTCTCTGTCTTCGCTACGGTTTAAAATTGGAGGCAGTGAAGAACAAAACTTATTCAAAATGACGATGCCTGGTCGTATGCACATCCAAAGAATGATGCGTCAAGCAGTGAACGCAGAGTGCGATGTGTTTGTGATGGAGGTAACGAGTGAAGGCATAAAGCAAAATAGGCACCGCGGCATTCGGTTTGACACCGTTGTTTTTTTGAACCTCACGCCCGAGCACATTGAGCGACACGGTTCGTTTGATGCTTACAAAAAAACAAAGGCAAAATTATTCGCACACACCCAGCATCGGGTCGCAATTGTCAATGCTGACGACTCACACGCAGACTATTTTTCCTCGTTCCCGTGCGAGAAAGTGGTTTGCTATACCGTGACTGACGTTAACAGAAAGGATGTTTCTATGGTGCGAGCGCACAATGTGTCTGCGCAGCGAGATGGTATTGCGTTTGAGATTGATAACGTTGCGTTTCATGCCCCACTTCTGGGTATGTTTAATGTCTCCAATTCGTTAGCTGCCATTAGTATTTGCTTGGAGCAAGGAGTAGCATTAGAGAACATCTCGTCTATTTTTCCATCCATTCACGGTATTGATGGCAGGGCTGAGATTGTTTTGAACGAACCGCGCGTTATCGTTGATTACGCACACACACCAGATGGGCTTGAGAAAATATACGCAATGGCGAAAACAGTTCAAGGTGATGGTGGTAAAAAAGTGTGCGTGTTAGGGTCTGCTGGCGGTGGACGAGATAAGTGGAAGAGACCTGAAATGGGCAAGATAGCAGAACAAGAGTGCGATGAAATTATTTTGACGGATGAGGATCCGTACGATGAGGATCCTGAAAAAATCATTGAGGAGGTGAAGAAGGGGATTTCCAACCAAGAAAAGGTGAGCGTTGTTTTGGATAGAAGAGAAGCAATACACAAAGCGCTTGCGCGATCCAACAAACAGGATACGGTTGTTATAACAGGAAAAGGAGCAGAGCCGTGGATGGTCACAAAACAAGGAAAGATACCGTGGGATGATAGAAAGATAGTTTTTGAGGAATGGGAAAAGATAGAGCATGACACATATATATAGTATGAAGGCTTCGAGTCAGCAAATATCAAATAGAACCCTTTTTATACACGACAACTTGTCTGTGCTTTTGGATATGAATTCCGAGACCGTTGATTTGATGTACTTAGATCCTCCATTCAATAGCAATAGAATGCATTATGCGGCAGCAGGGAGTCGAGCTGCAGGAGGAGTGTTTAACGACTCGTGGACTCTTTCTCGTGTGGCGTCAGAATGGATTGCTGGTATTGAGAACGAACACCCATCCCTTGCCGCAGTGTTGCGCCTTGCGGGTAGCATAGGGACAGAGAGGCAGGCGAGTGCTACGCAGGCATACTTACAATTCATGGCAATACGACTACTTGAAATGCACCGTATTCTAAAACCAACAGGGAGCATCTATCTTCATTGCGATACAACAATGTCGCACTACCTCAAAATAGTGATGGATTGTATTTTTGGCAAGGGCAATTTTTTGAACGAGATAGTGTGGTTTTACACCAATGCTGGTGGCAGGAGCAAAAGGCGATTTTCTAAAAAGCACGATATTATTTTGTTGTATTCTAAGACAAGCACGTATTTCTTTGATACAGATGGGGCGCGCATACCGTATGAGCAAGGGAGCAGTACGCACTCCTTGTTAAAGAGAGGAGGACACATACCATTCAAAAAGGGTAGCAAGGTGTATAAATATGTGCCGAACAAAAAGGGTAAGGTTGCAGAGGATGTGTGGAGGATACAAATACTCAATCAAATGAGCAAAGAGCGAACAGGCTACCCAACGCAAAAACCCCTTGCATTATTGGAGCGTATCATAAAAGCAAGTAGCAAGGAGGGTGATGTGGTACTTGATCCGTTCTGTGGGTGTGCAACAACATTGATAGCAAGCGAAAGGTTAGGCAGGCAGTGGATAGGTATTGACGTATCAGAAAAAGCGGTTGAGCTAGCAACAGCACGGATGGAGCAAGAGTGTGACACGCGAAAGGAACTCATTGTTCGTACCGATGTACCTGTGCGGACAAGTTGATGATACAGGTGGAGGAGGAAACACTGTACCCTAAAATACAAAACAACTCAGTGAGTTGTTTTGTATTTTAGGGTGTGCGTACAGTTATACTGAAATTGCTGAACCTATACTATAGCACTGCATCATAGATTGCTGGTCAGGAAGGTAGTAGAACAGTGGATTGCTATCTGTTGGCACACCTGTTGTGCCTATAGCGTAGCACATAAGCATCGTATTGTGACCAGGGAAGTAGTAGAACAGTGGAGTTGGGGTAGTATCTGTTGGGGATACTACTTGAGGTTCTGTCGTCTGAGTAGATGTTTGTACTGTTCCTTGTTGATCTTCTGTGTTTTGAGATCCTGTTGTTTTGTCTTCTGTATCTTCATCCTTACTATTTTTTGTGTTTTTACTATCTTCCTTTTCTGTGTTTGCTTGTGTTGTTTGTGTAGGTGCTGTCTGTTCTGGTTGGTCAATTGTTTTTACTGGGTCTCGTACAACAGGCGGAAGAGTGTCACCCTGGAGGTTCTCGTCATCTCCAGATAGAACATAGTATGTTTTTGTAGAAACAAGATCATTATTCTCATCGTAGAAGTCAACAAAGAATTCACTTGCTTCTCTTCCCCAGTCAATTTTTGTCTTTGGATCCGCTGATTTTTCCCGCGCTGTTTGTGGTTGTGGAAGTGTTTCTATTGTTCTGCCGTCATCTCGTACGTATGACCCAAACTCATTTCTGAAGTGTCCGTCTGTGGGGCTAATCACAACCGCTGTTAGGTCCGTATATTGTTTTCCAACTACTTCACCTTCTTCTATCCAGTCTTGTGGCGTTTCATCACTAAGCCACGTGCCAAGTGTGTTTTGAATACGTTGTGAATCGTATCCATCATATACACGAAATGTTAGTGTTTCAGCGTTGTTGTCTTCGGCAAGTATGTCACACATCTCTTGTGTTGAGATTTTCTGTGGGCAGTTATCTAATATGATATGCAGTTCTTGGGCGCTACCTTGTTGAATGTTGTCTACATACTGTCCAGTGGCGTAGCACTTCATTTCAGTACCTTTTTCAGGGATGTAGTGTATCTCGGGGGTGCTGTCTGATACTACACCTGTTACGTCTTTGTTATAGCACTCTAATATTTTATTCCAATATTCTACGCTACCATCTTCATGTTCTGTGCCTGGGTCAGCCCAGAACCAAAGGAGTGGGTTTGATGCTGTACTACCTTCAGGTACAGTAGCAGTGGCACTCATAGATATAACACCGATTAGGAGGGATGTTACTATAAGGGAGATAGATAGCAAGATACGTTTGTATATATATATATACTCATATAGGTTTCTTTAATTATTATATAGAGTTAAGTATAATCTGCTTTTAGTATAAACATAACAACAACCCATAGTCAATCTTGTGGATTATAACAAGCCTCGTAACTTCATAGCATCACCATTAAACCTACTCGTATAGAAGATAAGGAAAGGTGTGGTGACAAAGTGTGTAAAGAGGATGAAATGGAGCATACAGATGAGAATGATTGATGATTAAAAACCGCAGTGGTAGTTTTATGTTATAGTAAAGATGTGCTGACAAGCACAGCACACATATCTCACTTTCATACTTCTTGTTTTTCCATATTGTTCGTACCACGCTCTCGTGGTAAAGAATACCCCTCAATTGAGGGGTATTCTTTACTCAACATCACGCAATCTCAATCTCTCTTTATTGTTAGCATACCAAATGCGTTTTCTCTCTCAATAATGTGCGTATCGTGCAGGGTTTTGTTTCATTTTGCAGTATTTCTTTCTATCTTTCATAATCCTTTTTTCACGCAAACACGATATACAGAAGGTATGTCGTGGTCTTTTTGTTTTAAGAAGAGATACATACACCCTCACATACAAGGGGACGATAAATATTTATACCTATCCACAACCCCCCATTGACAATCAAGCGGGGGGGGGGG
>VXOY01000009.1 GCA_009839835.1 Candidatus Spechtbacteria bacterium SB0662_bin_43
CTCCCCCTTTTTTTTTTTTGAAAGGGCCACCACTTTTTAATACACGGTTAATTTGGTCGGCCGCGTATGTTGTTTTAATTAGACTGCCCCGACTGTATGCTTCATAGCTTCAGTCGGCGCCGCTCCCCACAATTTATGCTATAATAAGGAGTGAATTCACAGATGTATCTTGACTTTATATAATATATGTGCTATAATGTATAAAGGACGTAATGGAGTGAGGGTGTGGAAAACACAGGGTATAGTTCTATAGTATAATACTGATATACTTGGTATAGAGGTAGGTTATGTATAATTCCTCTGGTACAACACTCAACTGTTTTTGTTGAATGTTGTTTAGGGGAAATTAATAAATAGGTCATTTATAATTTCATACCAATCTAAGTTATAATTTGTTATTCTTAATATATATATAAGAGTTATGATGAACAACATTCTAACAAAGAGCATTGCTACCAGTACTGTTATTGCCCTGGTTGCGATTTCATTTGTTGCAACGAGTATGACTACTCGTGCCAACACTGATGATGGGTCGTACAACAGTGTGCCATATATGAACTGGGAAGGTGTTGAGATTGAGTTGAAGACGAATGCAGTCAATGTAAATCCTGGCGATAAATTCACAATGCAGCTGCATATCCTCAACAACTCTGTGACTGATGCGGAGAACGTTTACGCAAAAATGTCAACACAACATAATCCAGACAATGTAGCATATGTGCCAGGATCTACCACAGCATCTCGTTTGCCGTTAGCGACAAATACTGCCATAGATCAAAACGACAATTTCGGTATGCAAAAGACAAAAAAGATTATCTCTTCTATTAACCCAGGTGGAGGAGTAGCAGTTCAATGGGATATGATGATTCCTAATGACGCAGTACGAAAGCAATTCACCCAAGTAGCGGTTACCGTAGAAGTAGAGTTGATGGTAAATGGACAAAAACGAAAAAACACAGTGACGGTATACAAAAATCTTTACGTTTTGCCAGACCCAAGTACCATTCAAAACAGTATGAGCATACGACACGAAGAGATTTCGAAGCAAGGAGGTGTTGTAGCGCCAGGTGAGGCTCTTACGTACCAAACAGTCATTACCAACACAGGAAATGTACTCGTAGAAGATGTTGATGTACGAATCAGCGTTCCAAATGGCAGGAACAATCAATTAGTAACCCTTGTACCTGGAACTGGTACCATTACTATCAATGATGTCACCAATCCAGTAGCAGATGATGTCTTGCAAGCACTGTTCAATGGTGGTGAGTACCGAATTGAAGCATTAAACCCACGCGGAGCAAGCGAAGGCGGAACTCAGGCAGTTATTCAGTACGATGTTGTTGTAAACCCACACAACATCCAGAATGGAACCGTTCTCCAAAGCATTGTTCAGGCGTACAGCTTCGCAAACAAGATTTGCGACTCTCAAGAAGAGTTATTGGAGCAGTGTACTGCAGCAGCTGATGTTACAGTCCATGTTCCAGGTGCGCCAACGCCAGATGTAACACCAACTACAACAGATGCACCATCGGGTCAGCCAACCGAATTGCCAAGGACAGGTGCTCCTATTGGAGTAATAGCACTATGGCTTACAGCTGCAACAGGCTTGGCAGGTGGAGCATTCGTTGCTGGTCGCAAGATGATAAAATAGGTTTCCTGATCTTTCAATCCCAATCACGGTATTGGATAATCACAGACAGAGCAGAAGATGAAAGTCTTCTGCTCTGTAGTGATTATAAGGCGAATAGACAGTGGATATAATCAAATTTACTATGGATAAGAACCTTACAAGATTATTACACTATTCTTGTAGCAACTTCGTCACTATTATGGAGAATATGGTCGCACAGGGAACACGATGTCGGTGGGGAAAGAAGCGAAAAATCAACAGATAACACCATTATTATGATGGCATTACTTCAAAAAAATAAGAAGCGGACAGCAGTACGGTCAGTATTCGTGCTTTTGGCGAGCGCTACTATTATTGTCTTGCTGTATCCATTTATGCCTTCTTTGGATTACTTCGTACGAACAAGCTCATTGTTCAACGGAGAACAGGCAGAATCCCAGTACCCTGTTATTTTATCAACCCCTCACTATGTATTAGTTGGAACAGCAAAAGAGAAAGAGGAAGGATTGATAAATAGTACTGTGAGATTAGATACTCTTCGCAACACAAACGTGCAGAATAGACCAATTGTTGACCCTGCTCTTAAGAAACTTGTTATTCCTGAAATTGGAGTTGAGATGCCCGTGATTATCACAGGTAATGAGTACAAAGAAGAGGATGCGTACAGTGCGATGGATAGAGGAGCGTGGCTCTACACAAAAACATCTACTCCAGATGCAGGGAGCAATACAGTATTGACAGGACACCGATTCAAGTATATGCCGCCTCACCATAATACGTTGTACTCATTAGATAAGATCCAGAAGGGCGATGAGATTCTGGTGTACTGGCAAGGACGAGAGTATATGTACCGAGTGAATAATAGCAAAGTGGTTGAACCTACGGATTTATCTGTACTGGATTCAACTCCTACACCAACGCTTACGATTATTACCTGTACTCCTCTGTTTTCAACAGCACAGAGACTCGTTGTAACTGCTGATTTGATAGGAGTACGATAGCGAGAAGTTATATACAAACAAAACACCCTTTTGTATTAGACAAACGGGTGTTTTGTTTGTATAATGAGAGTAGAGCATGAAGTACAGTTGTTCGTTGGCAGGTTTACTCTTATGCCCAGCTTGTCTATGAGCCAAGCAAGCATAAGAGTATGCTTTTCTTCACGCCGCAGACGGATGCTCATAAAAGCATATTCTTATGCTTGCTACAATAATGCAGCGACCGTAAACAGTTTTTTCTGGACTAAACCGATTACCGCTAATCGCCAGAAAAAATCTTTTGGAGGTCGCCATTCATAGATAAAAAGTAAAACCCTATCAGTGAAATATTGAGATAATAGTATATTTATTATGGAACATAAACAAGAAAAAATGAGTAAGCATGAGAGAAAAGAGCATTTGCGGCAGCAGCGACAGAGCGATTACGACGAGTATCAGAAAAAAACAAAGCAGAAGAAAATAGCACTATGGATTGGAGGGTTAGCATTGCTTGCTATTGGTGCTGGTGTTCTTTTCTGGGCTGTTTCTCAGGAAGAAAAACAAAGAGTAGATGAGACAGGTGTTGTGTCTCCTATTGCAGCGACTGATAACACATTTGGTAATCCAGATTCGTCTGTGGAGTTGATAGAGTATGGAGACTTTGAGTGCCCTGCTTGCGCTGGCTTACATCCTGTTTTGAAAGAGATAAAAGCAGAGTACAGCGATAGAATGCAGCTTGCGTATCGGCATTTTCCACTTCCTTTTCATAGAAAAGCAAAAAAGGCAGCATACGCTTCAGAGGCAGCAAGGGCGCAGGGCAAGTTCTGGGAGATGCACGATCTGTTATTTGAGAGGCAGGGTGAATGGGTTGATGGAGATGAAGATGAATTGTTTGAGTCGTACGCACAAGAAATTGGGTTAGATGTTGAGAAGTTTTCTGAAGATATAAAGAGTGATAGAGCGAAGGACGCGGTTGAGCAGGGTATTCGGTCAGGTAAGACTGCCTCAGTTTCAGCCACACCATCTCTTTTCTTAAACGGTGAGTTGGTGCGAGATCGATCCTTAGATGGTTTGCGTGCAGCCTTGGATCAAGCACTGCAAGACACAGAAGAGCCGGAGGAGAGCGGTGAGGTAGATAGCACTGATAACGAAAGCGAACAAGAGGCTGCTGCTGATGAGGATACTACAGTAGATTCTGATAATGACACAGCATCATAACAAGGACACGGCGCGAAAAAGAGTGGTATGGTTGATGCTCGCGCTTTGTGTGATAGGGTTTTTTGTCGCTCTCTATCTCACGTTTCAGCACTATACAGGCGGTACGCCCGACTGTTCTCTTGTGCAGGGGTGCGAGGTTGTAACAACCAGTGAGTATGCCACCATATTCGGAGTTCCCATTTCTCTTTTCGGTACGCTATACTTTTTTGCGTTGACTATCGTGCTGTTTGCATGGCTACAACACGGAAAACGCGCGTTTGATGCAGTAGCAGGAATTCTTGTTATTTCTGGTTCCATTATTGCGTGCATCTTGATAGGGATACAGATATTTGTGTTAGACGCGATATGTCTCTACTGTATGACGGCAGATAGCATCAGCATTGTGTTATTGTTCTTGTTCTTTTACAAACGTGCGTATTCTTTTTTATCATAAAGCACTATGGGAACACTACCTTCATTGGATTTTTACACCATACTCGTTATCTTACACCTTATTGGGATGAGCTTTGGTGTTGTTGGCGCCTCTGTGAGCGATATGTTGTTTTTCAAAGCGATAAAGGATGGCATCATAGACAAACAAGAGTTTGGTATTTTTCAGTTTTTTGGCAGACTCATTTGGGTAGGGTTATCTATCGCAATCGTTTCAGGGATTGGATTTTTGGTTTGGTATATCGCGCAAGACATCACTGTTGCTGGGTCTGATGTAGAGAAAATAGAAAACCCAAAGATATGGGCAAAGGTAACGATCGTTGCGATTATCACTTTGAATGGGCTTGTGTTGCACAGGAAAATCCTCCCTTTGTTGCGTGATTCAGTCGGAAAACCACTTGTGAAGACCGGTATTACTCGCCATTTGACGCTTGTTTTGACGAGCGGAGCTGTTTCAATAACGTCGTGGTGGTCTGCGTTTATCATTGGTGCGTGGAGTGGGCTGAACTTCTCTCTATCGTCTTGGGCTATACTCGTTCTGTACGCAGTGATTGTGTGTAGTACGATTGGTGTCGCGAACGTTATTGGGAGAAGGCATTTATTGAGATCTCATCGTAATAATAAGACATAAAAACGAGTATGAACTGTGTATTGATTCTTGGTACAGCACACAAAGGGCGATACTCTGAAAAGGTGGCGCGGTTTTTGGAACGCAGAATAAAAGAGCGGGGCGATTGGGATATTGATTTTCTTGACGTTGCAGAACTGACTCGCCAGGCAACAGGATCTGTGATTGAGAGAGATGCTGAGTTGAAGTCCATTCTCAAAAATGCAGATGCGTACATTATTGTGTCTCCTGAGTATAACAGGGGGTATCCTGGAGAATTGAAGTTGTTTTTGGATTCATTTTATAGAGAATACACTGCTCGTCCTGTTGGTTTCTGTGGTGTTTCATCGGGTAGTATCGGAGGAGCACGCGCTGTAGAACAATTGAAGTTAGTTTCGTTGGATTTGAATTTTATCCCGATTCATACGCATCTCTATGTTGGGCGCGTCCAAGATATGATTGATGCAGACGGTGTATTTGATAGCACGAGTATTGATTCTGATGTTGATGCGTTCTTGAACGAGTTGTCTGTGTACGCCCACCATCTTATGCCTCTACGAGATGCGTTAATGGATGAGTGATTCCAGCACTATGAGTCGTTTTCTTGGTTCATTTTTTACGCAGAATACGTTCCAGTGGATTGTTGTGGTCGTTGTCTTTGTGTTGCTTTTTTTCAGCGACTGGTACAAAACGAACAATGGACTCTTAAACATTGTGCTGTGGCTCTTCATTAGTGCGGTTGTCGGTTTTTTGTGTGTATATGTTTTGCACAGCGAGTTTGTGCGAGAGATAGTGATTCGTTTCAAGCAGGGTACTCGTGAGCACGGGATGCGATATGTTTTGTATTGTGCACGACAGGGTATCAATGCTGTGTGGCGTTTTTTGAAGAGTTAGAAAATAGGGTATAAACATACAAGAAAAGGATTTTACCTTTTTTATACCTAAAATGCCACCGCTATGCATGATAGTATCTAATAATAGGTGAGATGGGGTATAAAAAAGGTAAAATCCTTTTCTCTCATAAAAGTGTAAAGTGGTTTGCTGCAAGGTTAAGAAGGTATAACACTCTTCTCTTATGTGTCGCATTTTCAGGGGAGGGGGATTTGCAAGATGTGTTGAAAGTAAAAAAAATCTGTGATAATATAATGTGTTAGTATTAAATTTCTTACAGTTATGTCAAAGATGAATCTTATGCCCTTACGGGATAATGTTGTTATTGAGCCGCAGTCACCCGAAGAGACAACAGAAAGCGGTATTGTTATTCCTGATACTGTTGATAAAGAGCGCCCTGAACAAGGAGTTGTTGTTGCTGTTGGACCAGGAAAGATGAACGATGCAGGAGAACGAGTTGCTATGAGCGTAAAAGAAGGGGACACTGTACTATTTTCTAAGTATGGACCAACAAAGGTAGAGATCGGTACTACAGAATACCTTGTTGCAAAGGAAGACGATATATTAGCCATTGTTTCGTAAGATACATTTCATTAGTCATTAAGTAACTATAAAAATAACTATGTCAAAAGTCATTCTTTATAACGAAGACGCGCGAAAAAAATTGCAGAGCGGTGTGAATCAGTTGGCAGATGCAGTGCGCGTAACTTTGGGACCAAAAGGGAAGAACGTTCTCTTGGATAAAGGTTTTGGTGCTCCAACCGTGACAAACGATGGGGTAAGTATTGCAAAAGAGATAGAGCTGGACGACAAGATTGAAAATATGGGAGCAGAGCTGGTCAAAGAGGTTGCAACGAACACCGATAATAATGCAGGAGATGGTACAACAACTGCGACCATCTTGTCGCAAGCAATTATAAACGAGGGTCTTAAAGCAATAGCAACGGGTGCGAACCCACGAGCCATTAAACGAGGCATTGATAAGGCAACCGACTTTGCTGTTGAAGATTTAAAAAAGGCGTCGCGTAAAATCTCCGCAAGCAGAGACGAGATAAAGCAGGTTGCTATCATCTCTGCTGATGATGAAGAGATGGGTTCAATTATCGCGGACGTCATTAATGAGGTTGGAAAAGATGGAGTTGTTACGGTTGAGGATTCTCAGACATTTGGGTTTTCTCGCGAAATGGTAGAAGGTATGCAGTTTGATAAGGGGTATGTTTCTCCGTATATGATAACGCACGCAGATAGAATGGAGGCAGTGTACGAGAACCCTTACATTTTAATTACTGATTCCAAAATATCGTCTATGGCAGAGATTCTTCCTCTGCTTGAAAAGGTTGCAAAATCAGGTAAGAAAGAGTTGGTGATCATTGCAGACGATGTTGAGGGCGAAGCACTTGCAACACTTGTGGTGAATAAATTGCGGGGCACATTTAATACATTGGCGATCAAGGCACCTGGATTCGGAGACCGCAAAAAAGAGATGTTGGAAGACATTGCAGTGCTCACAGGCGCAGAGGTGATTAGCGCTGACAGGGGTATGAAAATGGATGCTGTTGAGTTGAATGCATTAGGTGAGGCATCAAAGGTTATTGCAACAAAAGACAACACAACGATTGTTGATGGTAAAGGAATAAAGGAGGGTGTGAATAGACGAGTTGCAATGATTCGTAGCGCAATAGAAGAGAGCGATTCCAAGTTTGACACAGAAAAATTACAGGAACGACTCGCAAAATTATCAGGTGGTGTTGCTGTGATTCGCGTTGGCGCTGCAACAGAGGTAGAGATGAAGCAAAAACAACAAAAAATGGAAGACGCGTTGAGGGCGACTCGTTCGGCAATAGAAGAGGGTATTGTGCCTGGTGGAGGCGTTACCTTTATTCGTATGGCATCTGCTATCAATGTCTCGCACATAGACGATGAAGACGAACGAGCAGGAGCAAAGATTCTGAAAAATGCCCTTGAGTTCCCGCTTCGTCAATTGGCAGAAAACGCAGGCTTGGATGGGGGCGTGCTGGTAGAAAAGGTGAGAAAAGCACCATTAGGACAAGGATATAACTTGAAGACAATGAGGAATAGCGATGATTTGGTAGATATGAAAGAGCAGGGTATTCTTGACCCTACAAAAGTTGTACGAGCTGCTCTCCAAAACGCAGCAAGCGCTTCGGGTATGCTCCTTACAACAGAGGTAGCAGTTACTGATAAGCCTGAAGAAAAAGACACCACGCCAGGTATGGGAGGAATGCAGCCAGGAATGGGTGGTATGGGAGGAATGATGTAGGTCATACCTGCGTTCCCCATTTCTTGGTGTCAGGTATGTACTCCAACACTCTTCTCTTATCGCTCTGTACCCTCTCCCATTCCAGGAATGGATGGCATAGGAGGAAGGGTGTAGGCGGTATCTTTTCAAAAGAGAAAAACAAAAAAGACCACTCAAAGAGTGGTCTTTTTTGAAACATCTTTATAGCGCACCCATCTACAGAAGGCCTTCTACTCGTTCTATGGATAAAATTATTAACGATGAAAACCTTCTATAGGTGGGCAACCTGTAAGGATATGATTATCATATCATATTTTTACTATTTTGTCAATACCTGTATGTGAATTCCCCCTTGAAGTGCGACAGAAAAGAACAGAGATTTTGTTAAGAAAAGGATTTTTACCTTTTTTATACCCCATCTCATCTATTATAAAGAATGGTATGTATAGCAGTGGTATTTTAGGTATAAAAAAAGTAAAAATCCTTTTCGTTTAGTATGCAACACTTCAAGGGGGAATTCACAATAGCGTGATACGCTGTAAAAGTCAGTACTGTAAACAAAACACCCTTCATAACGAAAGAGTGTTTTGTTTAGTTGTCGTCAAGCATCAAAAAACACCTGTGCTTATATTGTCCCTCTTAATAAACTGTTGCGATAACCAATAGCAGAATGGTGGATATGGCACGCTGTGCTTTTTCCTGTATTGCCTATGTATCCCAATACCTGCCCTTGTTTTATCTCTGTACCATACTCAACCACTATCTCTGAAAAGTGTGAGTAGAGAGACTCTCGGTTTTCACTGTGAGATAAAAGTATAAATTTACCCAATCCTGATCTATGGTTTGGGTCTCTGTTTATATATTTTATTGTGCCTGATAGGACGCTTACTATATCTGAACCACATATACCGGTAGAGGCATCAATGCCAACTGGGTCACCGTGCCACATCTGTGTAATGTAATAATCATCAACAAGCGGTGGTATTGGCACCTCAACAACTGGGGCAGGTTGCATTGTCGCAACTGGCTCTGGTTGAAGGGTAGAAAAAACAAATGATAGTAAGAATAGAAACTCAATCATATAGCACCCTCTTACTATATTTTGTGTGTTTTGTCAATTTCTATAGCATTGCAGCCACTGCGTTGCACTTATTTCTCCTCTATTTCATTTTTGCTTCATTGAAGCACCTATGGTGTAAAATGAGCGGAGCGAAGGAGGGATATGAAGCATCTATATCTTTGGCGTAAAACGCCAAAGTAGCGCCATCAAACACCTACACCTATGGCGTAAAACGAGAGAAGGATGTATGCCTTGTGAGAGAGGATGGAAGTGTGATATGATGGAGCAATGTTGTTCGTAGTATTACCCTTATATTTTACGCGTTATGGAGAAAAAACATCACTATAAAGAGGAAAAAACATTTGTTATGATAAAGCCCGATGGGGTGCAACGTTCGTTGGTGGGCGATATTGTTCATAGGTTTGAAAACGTAGGACTGAAGTTGGTTGCGATAAAAATGCTGTTGCCCACACAAGACGAGGTTGAAAAGCACTACACCGTAAACCCTGAGTGGAAGAGAAATGTTGGCGAAAAGAGTATAGAGGGGTATCGCAAGAATGGCGTTACTCCGCCATCTGAAGATCCTGAGGAGGTTGGGAATATCGTGCTGGGGTACTTGAGCGATTATCTTGCGAGTGGTCCTGTTGTTGCAATGGTGTGGCAAGGGGGTCACGCTGTGCACTTAGTACGCAAACTAATAGGGAGTACAGAGCCACTCTCATCCGATGTTGGAACGATTCGCGGAGACTATGTTATGGATTCGTACGAGATGGCAGATGGCGATGGTAGAGCTGTACGAAATTTGATTCACGCTTCTGGGTCGTACGAAGAGGCACGCGCTGAAATAGCACACTGGTTTTCTGAGAACGAGATTATTCGGTACCACATCATCAACGAAAAGATTTTGTACGATGTTGCTATTGACGGAGTGCTGGAATAGCATATAATGAAGATGAGGGTAGCATAGGAGTAAAAGCGTTACATTTTCTTTTCTATAGGGAGTTCTATATCGCCTTACACCGTGGTGTGAGGTTGCGGGCACCCACCTGCAATTTAGACCTTTCTTCTTCTGTGGTGCTCTCAATACTATATCTCTCGCCTCCGCGAGAGATATATTGTGCCTTTGTATTACCTGAGATTTTATGAAGAATTTTTCACCAAAAGTTATTGCGTTAGGCGGCTCTATTGTTGTTCCTGACACAATCAATGTTGAGTATCTCAAGCGCTTACGCGCTTTTTTTATTTCCTATTTTGCAGATGGGGGAGACCCTATTATGCTGGTTGTTGGTGGTGGTTCCACAGCTCGGAACTATCAAAACGCTGCAGCAGAGGTTGCTTCTGTGTCAGACGAGGATAAAGATTGGTTGGGTATTCACGCAACACGAATCAATGCACAGCTGTTGCGCACTATTTTTGTTGATATAGCGCACCCTGTTGTGTTGAACAACCCCCATAAACATATTAATGCAAGCGCTTTACAGCAATACCGTTTGTTTATTGCTTCGGGTGGTCTTCCAGGACACTCTACCGATTACGATGCAGTTGCGATAGCGCAACGGTTCAATGTTACTGAGTTTTTGATCGCCACAACAATCTCGTATGTGTACGACAAGGATTTTTCAAAATACAAAGATGCGCAACCAATCAAAGATTTAACATGGGAAGCGTACCGTGCTCTTGTTGATGATGTTTGGAAGCCAGGTATGAAGGCTCCTGTTGACCCTGTTGCAGCGCGTGCCGCAGAAAAATACGGGATGGAGTGTCGTCTTTTCCAGGGAACAAACCTTTTCCATTTTGAGCAATGTCTCAAAGGGGAAGAGTTTGAGGGAACCGTGATTCACCCCTAAATATTTTGTAGTATAATTTTTTGGTTAAGGAGAGCGTTTTTTCCTCCTAATGTTTTGACAACTCCAGCGTTTACCTCAAGAACCATTGTAATAGGTTGCTTTGGGGAATAGAGCTCAAGCTGGTTGTCTGGTGTATTTGGATTTGGTGGTGGCACATTTTCGTGAATATCAATGATGACTCCATCGTCTATCCAAATAATGTCTAAGGGAAAAAGGACATCTTTCATCCAAAACTCTGGAATGTCTTTGTCCTCGTAGAGAAAAATCATTCCGTAGTCTGGGGGTAGCGATGCTCTTCCAGACAATCCTTTCATTTTTTCTTCAACTGTTCTTGCAACCTCCAGCGTAATAGTGACGTTATTGATGGATGCAGTTGGAGTAGTGTTTGATGAGAGAAGGTATGCGTCGCAGGTAATAACAAGGGCAACGAGTGCTACCAACAGAGAAATGCGAGTAGGTACGTTAAGGTGTTTCATGGTGGTGAGAATTAATGATTGCGTTTGTAATCGTTGGTACGACTCGTGTGTCCAAGAGGGATGGAACAATGTTTTGCGGAGACAAGTCTTTGACAAGGTGTGCCAGGCTTTTTGCGATTTGTACCATTGTTTCTCGTGTTACTGTTTTGATGTGGGGTGCCTTGAGGAGTCCGTGAAACAATCCTGGAAATACGAGTGCGTTGTTGAGTTGGTTTGGGTAGTCGCTACGCCCTGTTGCGATAATCCGTGCGTTCGCCTTTTGTGCCTCTTCAGGCATAATTTCAGGGATTGGGTTTGCTAACGCAAAGATGATTGGGTCGCTACTCATTGTTTGTACCATATCGCGCGTGAGGAGGTTTCCTTTTGAAAGCCCAATAAATACATCGGTGTTTTGTAGAGCATCTTGGAGGGTTCCTGTACGTTCGGGGTTTGTTTTTTCTGCTATTTCTTTTTGATAGCTGTTCATACCGTCCGTATTCTTGTGGAGGATGCCTTGTTTATCTACAACAGTAATGTTTTTTATTCCAAAATACAATAACAGGTGCGCGGTTGCAAGCCCTGCAGCACCGCCTCCGTTTATGACAACCCGTACAGTTTCTGGGGCGCGTTGCGTGATGGTGAGCGCGTTGATAAGCCCTGCAAGAATGATGATCGCAGCTCCGTGTTGGTCGTCGTGAAAGACAGGTATGTCTAACTCTTGCTTGAGTGTTTCTTCTACTTCAAAACACTCTGGTGCTGCAATATCTTCCAAATTGATGCCTGAAAACGAGGGTGCGAGTGCCTTAACAATAGATACAAGTTTCTGTGGGTCGGTCTCGTCTATCATCAGAGGGTACGCATCTACATCAGCTTTTTCTTTGAAAAGAACAGATTTTCCTTCCATAACAGGAATTGCGGCACGAGGTCCAATGTTGCCGAGCCCTAATACCGCTGTTCCATTGGTGATGATTGCGATGGTGTTTCCTTTGTTTGTGAGTGTGCGATCTTGTTCAGGGTGTTCTGCTATTTCTTTTGCTACTGCTCCAACGCCTGGTGTGTACGCCAGTGAGAGGTCATGTATATCCTTGATAGGGGCTTTTGTAGCAATTTCTATTTTGCCACAGTATTTTTTGTGATAGCGAATCGCTTCGTCTTTTGTTGGGTTTGAGTCTTGCATTGCAGTTGTTATGTAATACCTTTTGTGTATTTATTGTATAGCGGAATGACATAATATGCAAAATCCTTGCAACAGGACTTTTGACACACAGGACGGTGTGATGTACGGTGGTAGTGAGCCGAACTGTCGCAGAGCGAAAGGATACAACAGATGGAACAGCGAGCACTGCGCGAGAACTGTGGCGTTTTCGGGGTCTGGTCTCGGTCGATTGGCGTTGCGCAAACTGTGTTCTATGGGCTGTACGTGTTGCAGCACCGTGGACAAGAGAGCGCAGGTATGTGTTTGACCGATGGCACTTCCTTGTTCTCGCACAAGGGTATGGGTTTGGTGTCGCAGATCTTCACTGAAGAGCACCTTTTTGCGACCCATCCCAGCATTGCAGGCATTGGGCATACGCGGTACGCAACAGCAGGGGAGAGCATTCTTGAGAATGCGCAGCCGCTTGAAATGCCAGACCCATTTGGCGTTCCTGTTGCGTTGGGTCACAACGGCACGGTTGTGAACGCAGACGAGGTGCGTTCTGATCTGCAGGAGCAAGGCTACTTCTTTGTCTCGCAAACAGACACAGAAGTGCTGATGCGATACCTGCTTACCCACGGTCGCTCGTGGAAAGAGCGGTTCTCGCTGTTGATGGGTCGTATGAGCGCTGCATACTCGCTCGTGATTCTGACGCCAGATCGCTTGATGGCTGCCCGTGACCCCTACGGCATTCGTCCGCTGTGCGTTGGAAAGATTGAAGGCGGGTTTGTTGTGGCGAGCGAATCGTGTGCGTTGGCACCTATTGGAGCAGAGTACCTCCGCGCTGTGCGTCCTGGGGAGGTTGTCATGATCGACGACTCTGGGATGCAGAGCATGCAGGTAGCGAGTTCTCCTCGCCACGCACATTGCAGTTTTGAGCACATCTACTTTGCCCGTCCTGATTCGCTGCTGGACGAGAGTGAAGTGTATGGAACGCGGGTGCGATTAGGGGAAGAGTTGGCGCGAGAGCACCCTGCTGACGCAGACATCGTTATTGGCGTACCTGATTCAGGCACGCCTCACGCGATCGGATACGCAGAGGGGTCGGGCATACCCTATGCAGAGGGCTTGATCAAGAACAGGTACGTGCAGCGGACGTTCATTGCGCCTGACCAACGGTTGCGCGACCTCGGGGCACGCCTGAAGTATGGTCCAATCTCAAAAACGATCGCTGGCAAACGAGTTGTCGTAGTTGATGACTCGATTGTTCGCGGCACAACAATGCCGAACATTGTTTCTCTGCTGCGCGACTCGTCTGCGCGTGAGGTGCATGTTCGGGTTGCTGCACCCCCTATTCAACACCCCTGTTATCTTGGCGTTGATATGGCGTCGTACAGCGAACTTATTGCTGCACAACACAGCACGGATGAGATTTGTGAGCAGGTAGGTGCTGATTCGCTTGCATATCTGAGTGTTGAAGGATTGCGGCGGGTTGTCGCACCAGACACCTTGTTCTGTGATGCGTGTTTCACAGGAGAGTATCCTGTGGATGTTTCGCATCACAGCGTTCTGTAGCGTGGTCATAAGGGTATGGATGTGTTCTCTAACAGGGAACACATCTATACCCTTCTTTTTTGGCATTTATCCTCTCAAAACAAGTAAAAGAATATGACGTATCGTACAATATAGTCAGTGTTCTTAAAATCCTAATCTATAAGCTACCGCATTAAGTTCAAAGAGTCTAGTGAAAGGATGATATCTTACAAAAAGGGAAATGTTGATGCTGACCTTGTGTTTTCCGTTATGAAAACTTTGGTAGAACGAGACGATTTTGAAAAGATATTTATAGTATCTGGAGATGGAGATTATTATAAAATGGTAAGGTATCTCATTGATAAAGAACGTTTTGGAAAAATGTTATTTCCCAATAAAAGATTTAGATCTTCGCTATACAAAAGGTTGGGAGATAAACATACAATGTATCTGTACTCTGTAAAAGATAAAATAGAGTACCTAAAATTAAAAAAAGAAAAGGGTGGCTAACGCACTAACACGCTTCGCACCCCTTTTCGTCTTGAAACATTTTCATTATACTCCTTGCCGTTTACTTTGTCAACACCTTTTGTCCACAATGGAACAGGGTACACACCATAAACCACCCCTAAGGGGTGGTTTATGGGTACTGTTGAGAGACCTTTGTTTTAGAGAGGAAGGGGAGAAGGGAGGTAGCGTTCAGAGGCTCTACTTCCTGTTTTCAAAAGTCAGTCCACATTCTCAACTTGTATTTACAACTCATTTTTTGTATAATATATACTCTTGTAATCATACTATTCTTTCATATCGTTATGATAAAAAAGGAAGATAAACTCGTTATCCGTGGAGCAAAGACGCACAATTTAAAAAATATCTCACTGTCAATTCCAAAAAATAAACTTGTTGTTTTTACAGGTGTCTCAGGGAGCGGTAAGAGCTCTTTAGCGTTTGATACTATCTATTCTGAAGGGCAGCGGAGGTATGTTGAATCCCTTATGAGCTATGCGCGTCAATTTTTGGGCGTGATGGATAAACCAGATGTTGAGTCAATTGATGGAATATCGCCTGCCATTGCCATAGACCAGAAAACAATCTCAAAAAACCCTCGGTCAACTGTTGGGACTATTACCGAAATATACGATTACCTCCGTATTCTCTTCGTTCATAGCGGGACGCCGTATTGCCCGAATGGACACGGAAAAATAGAGAGCCAGAGCGTTTCAAATATTGTGGAGCGCGTAAAGCAACTACAGGGGTCAGTGATGATTCTTGCACCCCTTATTGTAGCTCGCAAAGGAGAGCACCGCGGAGTGCTACAAGAGGCAGCAAATAGCGGATTTTTGCGTGTCCGTATGAATGGAATAAGTATGTTGCTTGATGAGGCTCTGGGTATGACGCTTGACCCGCAAAAAAAACACACCATTGATATTGTTGTTGATAGGATGGAGATAGATGACGAAGTTGATGAGGTGCGGCTGTTTGATTCGTTGGAGACAGCGTTGAAAATAGGGAAAGGTGTTGTGTGTATCTCGCAACAAGAAGACGAAAGCGAGGCACCTGACATCGTGTACTCTGAAAATCTTGCGTGTCATCGGTGTGGTTTTTCTATGCGCGATATTGAGCCACGGTCATTCTCGTTCAATAGCCCATACGGTGCGTGCGACAAATGTTCGGGTTTGGGGTCGCAAATGGAGGTAGATCCTGCATTAGTCATGCCAAATGAGAATCTTAGTTTAGCAGAAGGAGCTGTGAAACCGTGGAGTAGCACGACCGCACAGAATCCAGGAAGGCAGGGCTGGTACTATCTTATGCTGCAACGGATGACGAGTAGATACAACATTGATGTCAATGTTCCTGTTAAAAAGTTGTCACAGAAGGTAAAGGACTTAATTTTGTACGGCAGTGACGATTTTGAGGGTGTTGTTCAGAACTTAGAGCGGAGACACAAGGCAACCGATTCTGAGTGGATGCGAGGCGAGATTGAAAAATATATGAATATTACGGATTGCCCCTCTTGTCGCGGTATGAGATTGCGTCCTGAATCGTTGTCTGTGCGAATCAACGACCTCAACATCTATGAGATTTCGTGCAAGAGTATCTCTGCTGCGCAGAAATTTTTTACTGATTTTTCAGAAGATCCTTCTCTATCAAAATCTCAAAAAGCAATCGTTCAACCCATCTTGAAAGAAATTATTTCACGGCTGGGATTTTTAGAAAAAGTAGGGTTGGAATACCTTACTTTGAACCGAGCTTCGGCTACGCTCTCGGGTGGAGAAGGTCAGAGGATTCGTCTGGCAACCCAACTCGGGAGTAGGTTGTCAGGCGTTTTCTACATTTTAGACGAGCCATCAATTGGTTTGCACTCACGAGACCAAAAACGACTCGTTGATACAATGAAAGAGTTGCGCGATTTAGGTAATTCTGTGTTAGTTGTTGAGCACGATGAGTTAACGATACGGGAGGCAGATTGGATTGTTGACATTGGTCCAGGCGCAGGGAAGTACGGAGGAGAAGTGTTGTTTGAAGGAACACCGCAACAACTCTTGCGGTCGCGATGTTTGACAGGACAGTATTTGAGTGGAAAGAAAAAGGTGGAAGGCGTATCTGTGATTGAGCAAAAGAAGAAATCTGTCCCGCGACATATCCAAAGGAAGAGTGAGGAGAAGAAGAGTAAGGCGAAGGAGTGCATCACCATACAAGGAGCGCGAGAGCACAATCTGAAAGATATAGATGTTGTCGTACCACTCAATAAATTTGTCGTTGTGTCTGGTGTTTCAGGGAGTGGCAAGAGTTCTTTGGTGAACGATATTTTAGCAAAGTATGTGTTGCGTGAGCTCCACAACGCTCACACTATTCCAGGAGAGCACTCATCTATCCAGGGATTAGAACACATCAACAAGGCGATTGTTATTGACCAAGCACCGATTGGTAGGACTCCCCGTAGCAATCCAGCAACGTACACAGGTGTTTTTTCAAACATTCGCGAGTTGTTTGCGTCAACCCAAGAAGCAAAAGCCCGTGGATATTTGGCAGGACGGTTTTCTTTTAATGTAAAAGGCGGAAGGTGTGAGGTGTGTAGCGGTGGTGGTGTCAAAAAAATAGAGATGTTTTTTCTCCCTGATGTGTATGTTGAGTGTGACGCGTGCGATGGAAGGCGATACAACAAAGAGGCTTTAGATATTTTGTACAACGGGAAGAATATCGCTGATGTTTTGGATATGACAATTGAGGAGGCGTACTCATTTTTTGAAAACATCCCCTTTATCGCAACAAAGTTGGATGTGTTGAGGAGAGTCGGGCTGGGATATATTGAGTTGGGTCAAGGCGCACCCTCGTTATCAGGAGGTGAGGCACAACGGGTTAAATTAGCGACCGAATTAGCGAGACGCGACACAGGAAAAACACTGTATATTTTGGACGAACCAACAACAGGGATGCACTTTGAGGACGTGAATAACCTGTTGGGCGTGCTGAAGGGGTTGGTTCGTCTGGGTAACTCTGTTTTGGTGATAGAGCATAACATTGATATGATACAGAACGCGGACTGGATTATTGACTTGGGTCCTGGCGGAGGAGACGCAGGTGGTACGTTGGTGGCGCAAGGCACACCGAGCGATATTGCAAAAGAAAAAGCGAGCGAAACAGGTGCCTTTTTGGTGCAACGATAAAACGTATATTTTGAGAACCAGTTGTATAAGAGACAAGGATTATGTTTTGTTATGTAAGAAAATAGTGTATGATAAAGCAATACTAAAATATTTATATGATAGGAAAAAGCATTCTTTTGATACTTGTCGTCGCAGGCATTGTTGGGTCTGTGTTGTATTTTGTTTTCGCATTTGACCCAGGAGAAGATACAGAAGAGGACAAAGGTGATAGCACCACACCATTAGCGGAGGAGGCGATACCCCAAACACAACCAGAAAGCGCTGAGTACAGTGTTTTGTTTGACGCACTATGGGACATTGATGTCCATACCACTATACCGAATGGAGCGCATTTTTCTCCGTTCGTCGCTTGGACGCACACACAAGACAACGTTGTGTTTGAGGTAGGGGGTGTAGCGAGCGAAGGCATGAAACTGATGGCAGAGACAGGTGGCACAGATCTGTTGAAACAAGAGCTGGATGCCCTCAAAGCACAAGGTAGTGTTGGTGAGTATGTTATCGGAGAACTCATCTATTCTCCTGCACAATTAGAGCGAGAGTTGCGCATAACCCAAGACCATAGATATGTTTCTGTTGTTAGTATGATAGCTCCAAGTCCTGATTGGTTTGTTGCGGTACAGGGTATCAATGCGTTTCAAGACAGACAATGGACAGATTACAGCGATATTCCACTGAATGTATATGATGCAGGTACAGATTCAGGAGAAGAGTTCAACGCAGAAAACCAAGCAACAGACCCGCGTGGTACTATTCATCTCTTAGTAGATGACGGCATCAATGTTGAGGAGAGCGGTGGTCCAATCGCACGATTTTCTCTTATACAAAAGAAGGAATAATCATCATTTTTTATACTCACTATGACTCAATGGATAAAAAGGAATAGAAGTGGTATTTCAGCAGCAGGATTGTTTATGTCCCTTGTGGTTCTTGTTGTTTTATCTGCTCTGTCTCGTTTTATATGGAAGGATAATGGACTGACTACTGCATTTATGGCAGGGTGTTTTCTCGCTCTTATTACTCTTTTCAAGCACTTTATGGAAAGTGGAAGTTTTGAAAGCATATACCAATGGCAGAGCAATCATTTAATAGTAGAACATCAAAGGAATGTTAAGGAAACCAAGAGTCCAATAACCCTCAATAAAGAAGGAACAGAGACGATTGAGAAGTTGAGAGGTAGAGAGTGGTTGAATGAAAACATTGATACCCTTTATAGAAAGTTTAAAAACATTGATGACGAGTACGACATACAAGAGAAGGCACGGGAGGTTTTGTTGAAAGAGGAGGATAAAATACGGGAAGATAGAAAGAAATTGTTATACTCAACAGGAACAAGTATATACACTCTTATAGCAGTTATGTCTATTGAATTGCGTGATATGGTTATTGAAAAGAAGGGATTAAAATGATAGTATATTCAAGCGTTTAGAACGCCAATGTACCAAAAAAACAGCACCTCTTGTGTTGTTTTTTGGTATGAGTAGAATATTTATGTTCGGTGTATTCAATATTGTTAATCTTGTAGTAAAACACTATTTATACCAGTGTTTGAGTGCAAAGTATTGGGTGCAATATTGTATTATTTACTACCTGTACCTGCTTTGTGTGATAATATATAGATAATAACAACTGTATATGAGTCAAGAAAGATCCGATTTAATAGAATCAGTACTACAAATAGCAGAAAGTGAGAACTTTGAATGCAAAAGAGCGGACACTGAACCCAGTAAATTATTGAAAGCCACAACCGCATTAGCCAATACAACTGGTGGATTGGATTAGAGGATACTACAAAAGCCCACGGGACAGGTCGTTTAGTGGGTATCAACAAACACTACGATAACATCTCTGCATTTCTTAGGGTTTTGGAACAAGATGTTAACCCCTCCTTGTCTGAGTATATAAGTACAATAGAAATTAGTATTCAAAATAATAGAAATGAACGTGATAAATTGTTATTCGTCAGAATAGAGAAAAGTCGCCAGGTACATTCTCTGCGGAATAACACGTTTGTTCGTAAGGGTAATAGTACGGTGAGGATTGGAGGCAATGAGTTGGTGAGATTGTATCAAGAAAGAGGGGTTGCTCTCTTTGAGGACGAGGTATCCAACCTTAATACGTTGAACGATGATATTGATATCGATTTATTGCATAGATATATGAAAGATACAGGGAGCAGGGAAAAAGATGACGAGCAATTCTTAAAAAACCATACGTTTTTAGTTTCAAAAGATGGTACATTCTACTTTACTAAATCATTTATCTTATTGTTTGGAAAAAATCCCTTTCTTTTACTGAAATCTAAATGCAACATTAAAATTTCACATTATTACGGGAATGAAATTACCTATTCTGGTGAACCCAATTTAAAAGAAAAACCCTTCAGCATTTATGGTTCTTTGTTGTCTCAAATAGAACAAGCGGTAGATTATTTTAGGAAATCTGTTCGTCGATCTCCTATTAAGTTGGAAGGTGCAACTTTTAAATCTAAACTTTTGATTCCAGAATGGGTATTTCAAGAGGCGATAACAAATGCAGTAATCCACAGAAGTTATTTTGAACAAAGAGACATACAAGTGAGGTTTTTCGATAATAGGATAGAAATAGAAAGTCCAGGAGCTTATCCTGGGCATATTACAAGTCAGAATATCCAACAAGAACAATTTGCGAGAAATCCCGTAATTCAGGACTCTCTCAATAAATTTGCCAATTCACCAAATGTTGACATAGGGGAGGGTGTGAATAGGATGTTTAAAGTAATGGCAAGCCATAATTTATATGAACCATACTATGTGTCAGAATCGCACAATAAGCACTCTGTAGTAGTGGTTTTGTTTAACCTATTAAAAACAAGACACTGGGATACAATCAGTGAATACTTGGATAAATACGGAAGGATTAAAAGTCAAGATGCTCGCAGGATTACAGGAATTAATGACAGTAATGAGATGAAGAGAGAGTTTGATAGATGGATGACCAGCGGTTTGATTATTAGGAGAGGTAAAAAGCGAGGCGCGTATTATATAAAAAATGACGATAATAGATTAGGATACATCACGAAGATTGCCAGTAAGAAGTAGTATTTTGCCATTTATGAAAGTTATTATCACACCCCCTGATAATAACTTTCCACGATTACTTCTTTGAATAGTATTGTTATGGTGTTTTTTTAAAAAACATTGCTTATTTCTTTCTCTTATGTGTTGCACTTCAAGAGAGAATGTAACCCACCCCCTTGCTTTCTTTCCTGTTATGTGATATACTATTCCTCTTGTACTGTATAGAATAAAGTAGTACGCTATACTGTATTGCATAAAAGAATATACATAGACATAACTTTACTATATGAATTTCCCTGACGCTCTACAACACAAACAAACAACATTCTATAAAGGCATACTCTTCTCAATAGGATTAATTATAACTTCTATTCTGTTTTTTATACCTAATACCTCTCACTCCCAACAACACATAGAATGGCTAAACTACCCAGATAGTAATGGCTTTGC
>VXOY01000018.1 GCA_009839835.1 Candidatus Spechtbacteria bacterium SB0662_bin_43
ATACCCCGTCTTCCCACCTTCCTCAACGTCTCGTGGGCTCGGAGTAGTGTAAATGAGACAGGGGTATGTAAGTGGGGGGATTGGTGGATTCGTAGGGACGGGATATGTATGGAAGTGTGTGCTATCGTATTTTTTGAATGGTGATTTTCAGATCGTCATCCTTTCCGAGTTGTACAGTTGCTTTTGCAGATTCTTTGATGTTCTTTTCTATGAGCTCCTTTGAGAGCGGGTCAAGGATATACCGTTGGATTGCCCGCTTCAGAGGACGAGCTCCAAAGTTTATGTCGTATCCTTTCTGAACAATGAACGCATCTACCTCTTCGTGTATGTGGAGTTCTATGTCGCGTTCTTGCAACCGCTGTATGACGTTATCAAGCTGTCTTTTGACGATTTGCATCATAATGTCTTCAGACAGAGGATGGAAGATAATAATCTCGTCAAGGCGGTTGATGAACTCGGGCTTGAAGTGCGTACGGAGCGATTCCATTATCTTATCTCTCATTGTTTCTTCTTGAATTTTTTTGTCCTGCCGCGTTTTCTCGTCGTTTGAGTCAAATCCAAGAGATGAGATATCTTGGATGTGTTGGCTTCCAAGGTTGGAGGTGAGGATGATAACGGTGTTTTTAAAATCAACCGTCCTTCCTTTTGAGTCAGTGAGTTTTCCGTCTTCTAATATCTGGAGCAAGGTGTTGAACACCTCAGGGTTTGCTTTTTCAACTTCATCAAACAAAACAACGGAGTATGGTCGCCTTTTTACCTGTTCTGTGAGCTGTCCTCCTTCATCGTATCCTATATAGCCAGGAGGAGACCCGATCATCCTGCTTACTGCGTGTCGTTCCATATACTCTGACATATCAATTTGTATCATCGCGTTCTCGTCGTCAAAGAGAAACTCAGCAAGTGTTCGTGCGAGCTCTGTCTTCCCAACTCCTGTTGGGCCCAAGAAGAGGAACGAGCCAATAGGGCGGTTTTCTTCTCCAACTCCAGCACGATTTCTGCGGATAGCGTTTGCTACTGCATGGATTGCTTCTTCTTGCCCGACAACTCTGTTTCGGAGCATCTCTTCCATCTTGTTGAGCCGTTGTGCCTCTTCTTGCAGCATTCGTGCAGCAGGAATACCAGTCCATTTTGCGATAATGGCTGCGATCTCTTCTTCGGTTATCTCTTCGCTCACTATCTTGTGCTCTTTTTGTATGCGCGTGAGCTCTTTTTCTTGTTCTCGGAGATTATTCTTGTATTCGGGTATTTTACCGTACAGGAGCTCTGCAGCCTTGTCGGTCTCGCCTTGTCGCTGGGCAATGTTTGCTTGTTGCTGCATTTCGTCTATCTCTTTTCGGAGCGAGTGGATCGAAGATATAATGTCTTTTTCGTTGCGCCACCGTTGCTCAAGTGCTCGAGAACGTTCTTTGATGTCTGCGTATGTTTTTTCTGCCTCTTTGAGTCGCTCTTTGGATTTTCTGTCCTTTTCTTTTTTGAGTGCCTCTTTTTCTACTTCAAGTCGACGCAGTTCTCTGTTGAGTTTGTCTAACTCTTCGGGTTGGCTCTCGATAGAGAGGCGCATTGCGCTTGCTGCTTCGTCTATCAAATCAACTGCTTTGTCGGGCAGAGATCGTCCGCTTAAGTACCGCTGCGATAGTTTTACCGCTGCTATGATAGCTCCATCAGTTATCCGTACTCCGTGATGGACTTCGTATTTCTCTTTTATGCCGCGCAAGATAGCAATAGCATCGTCTGTTAAGGGTTCTGCAACATACACAGGTTGAAACCTCCGTTCAAGAGCAAGATCTTTTTCTATGTGTTTCTGGTACTCTTGTGTTGTGGTTGCGCCAACAGCGCGGAGCTCGCCGCGGGCTAATGCGGGCTTGAGAAGATTGGACGCGTCAATTGAACCTTCTGCTACACCTGCGCCAACAATAGTGTGGAGTTCGTCTATGAATAAAATAATTTTTCCTTCTGCTTTTTCTATTTCCTTGAGAACTGCTTTGAGCCTATCTTCAAATTCTCCTCGGTACTTTGTTCCTGCTACCAGTGCTCCAATATCCAAAGAGAGCACCTCTTTATCTTTCAGGCTTTCAGGTACATCGTTATCAACGATTCGTTGTGCTAATCCCTCTACGATTGCGGTTTTTCCTACGCCTGCCTCACCTATGAGGACAGGGTTATTCTTTGTGCGCCGGGAGAGCACCTGCATAATTCTTCGTATCTCGTCGTCTCTGCCGATAATGGGATCTATTTTATCGCCTCGTGCTTGTTGCGTGAGGTTTCTGGTATATTTTTCCAATACTTGAAACTTGTCTTCGGGGTGCGGGTCTGTTATCCGTACATTACCTCGTAGGTCTTTCAGTATTTCAAGAACCATAGCGTATGAGATGCGTTGTTCTGTTACCTCTTGGGATGGGGACCCGAGTGGTTCGGATTCTAATATCTCTTTTGCTCTGCTCGGAGTGTCCAGAATTGCCAGAAATAAATGCTCTATACTTACATAGTGGTCTGAAAATTTTTGCGCCTCTTGTTGTGATCGCACCATAATTCTTTGAAAGTTTTGCGTTATGGGTATCTGTCCGCTGTGTTGCGTATGCATATCGTGTGCGTGAGGATTATGGTGGTACAGGGACGAGGACAAGTCCTGCCGCGTTTTCGTGAGGAGAGAGTGACGGTCAACACCCACCTTGTTCAAAACAGTGTGTACGATATTGTTTTCTTGTTGCTCCAAAAGTGCTGCCAAAAGATGCATATCAGACATAGGGGTATTATACTCTTGGCTTATGGCTTGAGCTTTTTGTAGCACTTCTTGTGTAAGGCGAGTGAATTGGTGGTGATTCATAAAGAAAAGATGGAGATTATGATATACCTATCATATCATTTTTTGTCAATGATATGTAGTGGAGAGTCGCAAACCTATGAGATGTCGCGTGTCATTGTATGTATTGTTTGTGCGATAGTGCGAACTTCTTCTTGGGTGGTGTTTCGTCCTATGGTGATGCGGATACCGCTTTTTGCCTGCTGTTCTGTGCGTCCAAGGGCTATCAAAACATGCGAAGGTTCGGGCGTGTTGCTCGTGCACGCGCTTCCTGTTGCGACACAGATTCCCCTGTCGTCAAGGTAGGGGAGTGCACTATCGTTTTTTATATTCTCTATACTGATGTGTATGTTGTTTGGAAGACGGTGTGTTCGCGACCCATTGAGCGTTATGGCAGGGTTTTTGAGAAGGTCTGTAATAAGGGTGTTCTGGAGCTGTTTCTGCCTTTTGTACTCTTGTTGCTTGATGGTTTCTGTTTCTGCAAGGGCTTTTGCAAAGCCAACAATGGCGGCTACATTTTCTGTACCTGCCCGATGGCTATGTTCTTGTTTTCCTCCTACAATAAGGGAATGGATAGGAGTACCTTTCTTGATGTATAGCAAGCCAATACCCTTGGGTCCATATATTTTGTGAGCAGAAAACGTTATTGCATGTATTGGTACTATATCTTCTTGTATATTGCAATATCCTATGGCTTGCGTTGCATCAGTGTGAATAAGGGTAGGGTGATTTTTGAGGATGCTCGTTATGGTACGCATTGGTTGCACTGTTCCAATTTCGTTGTTTGCGTATCCTATAGAAACAAGAACAGTGTTTTTGGTGAGCGCGTCTTGGATGCTCTGAGGATTAATAATGCCTTCGCTGTCTGGAGAGATGTAGCGTACTGTTGCTGAGTGGTGTTGTTCAGCGTAGCGGCAAGCCTCTAATACAGCACTGTGTTCAATCGTTGTTGTTATGATGTGCGGTTTTTGTATGCCTTGTTGTTGTGCTTCAAGGATAGCACTATGGAAAAAGGTGTTGATAGATTCTGTTGCAGTTGCAGTGAAAATAATTTCTGTGTGGTCGCGCCGTAGAATAGTGGCTATTTGCGCACGGGCTTCATCTATTGCGTGCTGTGCTTTTCGCCCATAGTAGTGCAGCGAGGATGGGTTGCCGTAGTGTTCGGTGAGATAGGGGCGCATTGCGTCTAAAACCCCTGCGCTTATAGGAGTGGTTGCTGCATAGTCTGCATAGATTGGTTTTTTGTTGCTGTGTTTCATAGGTTTCAGTAGAGTGTTTTTTCTCAAGCAGCCTCCGCAACATTATTCCTGAGCTAAACTGATTACAGCAACCGTCAGGAATAATGTTGCTACGGCTACACTCAATACTCTTTAATAGTCACTAAGAATTTTAGGTCGTACTGTGTAGTTTTTGTATGGGAAGATATCCATAACGCGTTGGAAGGAGGAAGAGAGAGAATTATCCTGTGTAAGAGTATGGTTCGCCTTCTGTGTACCAGTTGAGCTCAATGTTATTGACCGTAAAGATGTGGTTCCATTTTCTTCCACTTTTTTCAAATTGTTCAGGGGTCATATCAAGCCAGTGCTTTGTGCCTTGTTCGTCTATTTCCCATACACGAGGATCGTTGCCCTGTTGTATTAAGAAGGACTGCGTGTAGAAGTCAAGGACAGATGGATGTACTTGTTGTACGACGTCTAATGTGAGGTGTTGGTACGATTCGAAAACTGTTAATGAGGGTATGAGTCGTTTTGTATTCCCTTTTACAACAAACAACTGTGTATTATCTGTGCTGGTAATAATAGTTCCATCTTGGATAGGTGTGTGTTGGTGTGTATGTATTGTTATGGATCGGGTTCTTGGTGTTGCGTTCGGCAGGAAGAAGGACGCTGAAAGGATATAGGTTCCAAAAAGCCGTATGGGTATTGATTCGTTTGGCGTGGTAAGGGTGTGTGAATGAAGTGTTTTTTTGCCGCTAATACTTGTTGTGGTGTACGGAATGGTATAGGGTAGCAGCTCTTCTCTGGTTGCAATGGTGATGAGTGCGGTATTTGACTCGCTTATTCCAAGCGTAGATGGTGTGTATTGAATCCACTGAGACGAGTATGGATTGATGGTAACTGTTGTCTTTTGGTTGAGAGAGTGCTGTTTTGATGTTGGGATACGGAGGGTTTTGAATACCTCGTTTTTGAACGCGTATGCTTGTTTTTGTCTCGTTTCTGTAAGCGTGCCATTGACGAAGAGTATTGTGTTCCATCTTTCAAAGAGGGTTTGAAATGTGTCTGTTGTATTGTATTGTTGCAGTGCGTCGTTGAGTGTTTCTGTGGTGTGGAATCGAGAGTTGGCGAACGTGGTGAGTACTGATTGGTCTATGTTGTGCGCCATAAAGTAAGCGAAGAGCACGATCCATGCGTCTGAGTGAGGAGAAAATGGATTTTGGAGAAATTCTTTTGTGTAGTGTTCTGCGTACGTAGCGTTGTTGGCTATTGCAGGAATCACGTTTGCGATGAGCGTGCGAATCATCTGTTGTTCGCCTCCTTGTGTAGGTGAGTTTTGTTGCTGTGCGAGCATGATTTGCGAGAACCCAACAGATAGAAATGTCTGTGTATTATGATGAGAGAACGTGCGAGTGTTGAGGTAAATGATTGCTTGGTTGTGAAAATAGAAGTCGTTTTGTTGAGCATCTGTTTCGTGCTGCTCTACAACGTACGAAGACACTTTATCTTTCATAGGGACAAGGAGCACAGGTACCCGTTTTATCTCAACGAATGATTCTCCAAAGAAATTTCGTATAGATTGAAGGTCGTTTTGTCTAAATGTTCTTGCAAGCAGCTTTGCTTGATTTTTAATGGTTTGTGCGTCTTGGCTCGTAAGAGAATTCCACCACGTGGTCTCGCCCCAGAATGAGAAATAGGTTGTGTTAAGAACCCGTGTTGCATTTACAGTAGAACGGGCTTTGGTGTCGTTCTGCTGATTGACAGGGAACACCACCTCTTGTCCTGTTGTTGTAGGCGCAAGAGCAGTAATGACGAGCACAGACAGGACGCACAGGAATATGCAGAATGTTATGGTTTGTCCTGAAAAGAGCGCAGTATGTCGCGCGCGCTGTGTTGTATGTCGGGGTGATGGAGTCCCATTGCTATGTTTGCGTGCCATAGTCCTTGTTTTGATCCGCAGTCGTACCATTCTCCTGAAACGGTGTAGCCGTAGAGGTTGCCTGTGTGAGCCAATAGGTTGAGTGCGGTCGCTAAATAAATTTCGTTGTGGAGCGGCTCTGATTTTTGAATAAGAGGAAAGATGGTGTGGTTGAGGATGAATCGTCCAACGCTCGCAAGGTTGGTGGGGGCTTTTCCCTTCGGCTTTTCTACTATTTCGCGAACATGCCATAGTTCATCCTCTCGTTGTTCTCCTTGTATGATACCGTATCTGTGAGTGTCTTTTGTGGGGATAGAAATAACACTACAGAGCGATGCTGTTTCCTGTGCTAAGAGTTCGTACGCTTGCACGAGCTGGGTAAGGGCAGGTGTGCTTTCTGGGCAGTGGAGTATGTCGTCTGCGTAGAATACTGCGAACGGTTCTTCGCCTACGAACTCTTTTGCATACAGGACTGCGTCTCCTGATCCATTTGGTGTGTGTTGATGTACGTAGTGAAAGGAGATTGCGTTGTGGAATGTATTGATGTTCTCTATCATTTCGTGCTTGCCCTTGTCCTTCAAAAACGTTTCCAGTGCTGTGTTTCTTGTAAAATGATCTTTTATTGCCCCTTTTTCCTCGTTGGTTACGAAGAGAATTTCTTTGATTCCTGCGTGGTACGCCTCTTCTACAATGTGATGGATGACAGGTCTATCAACGAGCGTTAGCATTTCTTTTGGGTGTGCCTTTGTTGCAGGGAGGAATCGAGTACCCTTTCCCGCAACAGGAATAACAGCCTTGGTGATCTTTTTCATTGTATTTTCTTTTTGTAGTTTGCGTAAAAGTATATTATTATAGCATTATTAAAAAAGAGAAACAACCTGTATTGACACTCTCTTTTGAGGTACTACATATTCAAACAAAGAAAAAGGATTTTTACCTTTTTTATACCCCATCTCATCTATAGAGATAATGGTATGTATAGCGGTGGCATTTTAGGTATAAAAAAGGTAAAAATCCTTTTCGTAACAAATCCCTGTTCTTCTCTGTCGCGCTTCAAAAGGAAGTGCACAATTGCGTCATCAGGAATACTGTTGCTACGGTCGTATTCACTACTGTCTTACGAAAGCTGTTCAGAGCGTCTGCTTTTTTTATATAACAAATCTTCGGAATGTTTTAGTAGTTGCTTTATGGGATACATTGAGGGAATATGTGTATGGTATTATAGTAAAATATGTCGTTTTCTCAGTACGAGTTCATAGAAATATATGACACGTATCACACCGCACTGTATCGGTACATATTAGTGCGGTGTTCTCAAGTTGCTGTGGCACAAGATTTGACCTCAGAAACATTCTACAGAGTGTGGAATTATTGTTCTCGTAATCCTGATAAAAAACCAAAAAATATGCGGGCGTATCTCTACACGGTTGGGTCAAATGTGGTTGCTGATTACTTCAAAAAGAATCGCCCCATTTTTTCCTTAGACGATGAGCAGGCTCAGCAGCTCGTACAAAACGTTGCGCGTGTAGAATCGTATCATTCTCGCGAGCGTGCAGGAGAGTTTACGCATATTTATAAGGCATTGCGGAAGCTCCCGATGGAGTACAGCGAGATTATTATACTGCGATACATTCAAGACTTACCGTACGCAGATATTGCGGTCATTATGGATAAGAGCGAAGGTGCGTTGCGCGTTCTCCATAGTCGTGCAATGAAGGAGTTGCGTTCGTTGTTGCGCACGTAATGTGTGGTGTTTTATTCCACCTCATTGCGTTCTTGGTGTTGATTTTTTATGGCGTTTTGGTATTGTAAGCGTACACATAATCTCATAGGAGCAGACTTATATGATATCTCAACACATTCTTGAAAAACTATTTGATTCTCATATCAAAATTCGTTTGTTTAAATTATTCCTTCGCAATCCCGATGAATCGTTTTCGTGCGCCCAAGCACACGACAAGCTCTTGATAAAAACGAATGAAGAGAGGGAGTTCAAAAAAGAATTGCAGAAACTGCGAGACATTGAGTTTGTCCTTGAGGAGAAAAAAAGCACGAAAAAAGATGGTGAATCTGTCTATTCACTCAATCCGAGCTTTACCTTTTTGAATGAGTTGAAGAATCTTGTTCTCCGCTCATCGCCTGTTGATCAACAAAAACTCGCAGAGAAGATACATAATTTGGGCAAGGTTCGCCTTGCAGTGCTCAGCGGTGTTTTTATGGGAGCACGAAGCAGCACATCAATACGAACAGATATACTCGTTGTTTCAGATGTTATCAGCGAGCGCAGGTTCACAACCTTTATTAAAACTGTAGAAGCAGAAGTGGGTGTTGATATAAAATACACACTGCTTTCCACCGAAGAGTACGAGTATCGTGTGAAGATGTTTGACAGGTTTTTGCGAGATATTTTTGAGAGACCACACGTTATTTTGATAGGGAAGCAATAGGAGCGATGTGGTATACTGTCAGTATATTGTTGTTCGTATTTGTAATTAGTTATTTTTATGAATATTCAAATTAAAGCCACAGAGTTCGATTTAACCGAGACTCTTAAAGAACATATTGAGACACGGATAGGCGATTTGCAGAAATTTATTCATAGCATTGAGGAGCAGGGCGGAGAAGGGCAGCGAGATCCAGTAGAGGTGTTTATTGAATTAGGGAGGACGCACGGAGGGCAGAAAAAGGGTTCAGATATTTATCAAGCAGAAATACAATTTCATTTACCACATACAGAACGAATCGTTGTACGCGCTGAGTCGTGGGATATACATACAGCGATTGACAAGGCACGACACGAGATGAAAGATCGTTTGTTGCGCCATAAAGGAAAACAAGAGTCAAAGATACGGAGGGCGCGAAACCTGAAATGTTTCATTCGCTTCCCCTTTTTGTACCGTAGAGGAAACAAAAGTACAGATAGAGATTAAATATTATGGCACTACTGGGGTTGTTGAAAGGGAAAAGCCGGGATGCGGCAGGGCAGTATAGAGGTCAGTTAGAGCGTATCAATGAGTTGTCGGACGAGATACGCGCTTTTTCGGATGAGCGATTACGAGACGCAACAGATGAGTTTCGTTCGCAACTGCAGGACGGTAAAACGCTTGACGATGTACTGTACCGAGCATTTGCTGTTGTTCGTGAGGCTGCGACCAGAGTCTTGAACCAGACGCACTACGACGTACAAGTCATAGGAGGATTAGTGTTGCACGAAGGTAAAATAGCCCAGATGCGTACAGGAGAAGGAAAGACGCTCTCTGCAACACTCCCTACGTATCTGAACGCGCTTGAGGGCAAGGGTGTGCACGTTGTAACAGTGAATGACTACTTGGCGCGCAGAGACGCTGTGTGGATGGGACAGGTGTATCACGCACTGGGATTGCGCGTTGGAGTGATTACGCACGACCAGGCGTATGTGTATGACCCTGACCACGTTGTTGAGGAGGGTGGCTCAGAGGAGAGCACGGATGAATCCCGAGACGAGCTGGGAGGATTTCATATACAGCAAAGTTATCTGCGACCCGTGGCGCGAAAGGAGGCGTACGAAGCAGATATTACCTACGGCACAAACAATGAATTTGGTTTTGATTACCTGCGCGACAACTTAGTGCAGAAGAAAGACGATAAAGTACAGCGGGGGTTTCACTACGCTATTGTAGACGAGGTTGATAGCATTTTGATAGACGAGGCAAGAACTCCACTGATTATTTCTGCTCCTGACGAGACAGGGTCTGGTTTGTATACGACATTTGCGCGTATTGTTCCGCAATTGCAGAAAGACACCGATTACACGGTTGATGAAAAATTGCGCTCGGTTGCTCTCACTCAAGAGGGTATTACAAAAGTAGAAAAGTCTCTTGGGATTAGCAATATCTACGACCCTTCTGCTGGAGGGAGCGTACGGCACGTCCATGCGTTGGAGCAGGCGCTCAAGGCGTCGGTACTGTTCACCAAAGACAAGGATTATGTTGTGCGAGATGGTGCTGTTGTTATTGTTGACGAGTTCACAGGGAGGATGATGCCTGGTCGCAGGTTTAGCGAAGGGCTCCATCAAGCCATTGAGGCAAAAGAAGCGGTTGCGATACAAAAAGAAAGCAGAACAGTTGCGACTGTGACGTTTCAAAACTATTTTAGGATGTACGGGAAATTGGCAGGAATGACAGGAACAGCACTCACGAATAAAGAGGAATTTTTGCAGGTATATCAGTTAGATGTCGTTGTTGTGCCCACCAACAAACCACTGGCGCGAACCGACTACGCAGACGTGGTCTTTATGACAGAAGAAGGAAAGTACATTGCGTTGGTTGATGAAATCCGCGACAGGCACGAGCACGGACAGCCTGTGCTTGTTGGAACAACATCTATCGAGAAAAACGAACACATTAGTTCGCTCTTGAAAAAAGCAGGGATCAAGCACGAAATTTTGAACGCTAAAAATCACGAACAAGAGGGAGAAATTGTTGCTCAAGCAGGGAGAAAAGGGTCTGTGACCGTTGCAACCAATATGGCAGGTCGAGGCGTTGACATTATTTTAGGAGGTAACCCACCGAGTGCGCAGGAAGCCCAAGAGGTGCGCGAAGCAGGAGGACTCCACATTGTTGGCACAGAGAGGCACGACGCACGGAGGATTGACGACCAGTTGCGAGGTCGGGCAGGGCGACAAGGGGACCCAGGAAGCGGGCAGTTTTTCCTCTCGTTAGAGGATAAGATGGTGCGAGTCTTTGGTGGCGAGAGGATACAGAAATTGATGACCACGCTTCGCATCCCACAAGATCAGCCAATAGAGAGCAAGATGGTTTCGGGTGCGATAGAGAATGCCCAGAAAAAAATTGAAGGAATGAATTTTGATACGCGGAAACATCTCTTGGAGTACGACCAGGTTTTGAATAGACAACGGACTGCGTTGTATAAAAAACGCGACTCTCTTTTGGACGCAGACGAGGAAGAAATATACGCCATCGTTGATTCGTACAGTGCCACATACGCACAGTTGTTGGTTGCAGCCCATTGCGGTGTAGGGGGTATGCACGAGTGGGATATGCAACAGCTCGCACAGGGTGCAGCTGCTGCAACAGGAAAGTCAGTTGATACAGCGCAGAGCGATATTGAGAACATAGTAAACGATACCAGTAGCGTTGATAGGGCGCGACAAGGAGTTATTGATTACCTACAAGAGAATATTTCTGTTGTTGTGGAAGGCAGGAAGAGCGATGTTGGGAAAGAGGATTTTGCCGCAGCCTTGCGATGGGTCATTTTGCGTACGATTGATACGCTTTGGACAGAACATTTGGAGGCAATGGAACACACGCGAGACGCAGTGCGGCTACGGGCGTATGGACAGCGAGACCCATTGGCAGAGTATAAGAACGAAGGTTCTCGGATGTTTGAGGAGCTTGAACGGGTTGTCGCGCACACCGTTGTTGTTTCTTTGGGCAACATCTCTATACAGCACAGGAATCATACGGAAGCACAACAAGTGCGTACAACACCCAAGAAAAACTCTATAGGGAGAAACGATCCGTGTACGTGCGGTAGTGGGAAGAAGTATAAAAAATGTCACGGAGCGTAGGGCGAGTGTGCTGTACTATGCTTTCTGCATAACGGTTTATAACACAAAAAGGGGTGCTCGTAGAGCACCCCTTTTTGCTATGTTGCTAACGAAGATTTTCCAAGCAGTATTTTTTCGAGGGAGCGGGTGAAGGGAATCGAACCCTCGTCTTCACCTTGGAAGGGTGACATAATAGCCACTATACGACACCCGCACTGGTATGGGTAGTATACCACAGTTTTGTAAAGAAAACCATATACTATACCTCATTTGATACAGCCACCTCCAAACGTTTTTTCTGGACTAAAACTGGATTACGACAATCGCCAAAAATGTTTTTCGGTCGCTTACATACTATATTAAAATGAAACCGCCCTCCTGCGCGTAGCAAGAGGGCGGGGATAGAGAATCTCCCCCATTGTTTATCCAGGCGGGGGAGCTGTGATTCGGTGGCAGGGGCCGACAGAGTGAGCTATGGCTGGACGCTCAGTCGGTCGGCGCAAACAGCCAATCCGTTACCTGGTAATAAACAGTATAGCACATCACGTATTTTTTGTCAAGAGAAAGGTTGTTTGTGGGGCAGGAAAAAGAGATGCAACCTTTTTCATATAATGTATTGAGGATAGAGTTGTGTGTGAAGGAGAAAATGAATACATCCCCTTTCTGTGATATATGTGGATTAGGGATAGGGGTGTTGTACTACCTATGATACGATAGAGGCATATATCTCTTCTCAGTACTATGTGGCATGAAATTATCACTCTCGTCTGATGAGACACTATGTGTTGCAACTCTTGTGTACTACGGTTTGCTTAGCAACGCCGCTCTTGTTGCGTCTGAGGTGTGGCGATGGCAGATCAATGAGAGGGGTGAGCAATCTCGTGCGTCTTTGTACGCTATTACGCAGTCGCTCCACTCTTTGGTACAAAAAAACATTATCCGTGAGTACAATGGGTTTTACTCGTTGGCTTCCCATAACCAGCCATCGTATGCGCAGAGGATGTGCGCCATCATCACAACAGGACAGAAGTGGAGTATTGCGCGCAGAAAGGCGTTTTTCTTGCCGTACATTCCTTTTGTACGTTCTGTGCGGGTTATTGGATCATTGCCGCTTGCAACTACTCGGGCTACGAGCGATATAGATATAAGTATTGGAAGCGCGCGGTCGCACCTTTGGACAGCACGGGCGTTTACGCTTCTTGTGGCTCACCTGCTCGGTGTGCGCAGACACCACGATAGGTCTGTTAATAGATTGTGCTTCAATCATTACCTGGGGGTATCTGGGGTGCGCATAGAGCAGTCGCCATCTTCACGGGTTGGACACATTCTTTCCAAAACGCTCTTTCATACCACCTATCAATCCGCTGTTGTGTGGAGTAAGAGCCGAGCAGTATCCCTCCCGCTTGTTCAAGCCCCTCATTCCTTTTTGTTGTCTATGAAGGATTGGTGCGAGCGATTCCTGAGTGTCACAGGTCTTGATAGTTTTCTTGAACGACATCTGTGTGCATTTCAGATACGCCACATACAGAACCACTCGCTCTACTCAGAAGAGTTATCACCACTCTCTCTTGAGACACACCATCTTGTTTTCTCTTACCAAAAGATAGCGGATACAGAACAGCGGTTTCAGTATGCAATGCAGATGTTACTCTCCCAGATTTCTGCGCGCGAGGAGTTGGGTCCGCACAACAAAAGAGTATAAGGAGAGTGATTCTGAATGTGCTTGCTGTGTGAAATCATAAACAGAAGCGATGATTGGCTGGTATGAGAACAAGGGGAGTTGGTTAGTGCCGAGTGTGTTCGCGGCATTTGTATTTTAGTGAGTTTATGGTATATTAGGGTATATTGATTACGGTACCTATGTTGAAATTATCGTTGAAACCAAGGACACAATTGAAGAGAAAGGCAAAGATGTTGTATAAAGATGGATACATTCCTGGTGTTTTGTATGGTCCTGCCATTCAGTCTGTGCCTGTGAGCGTTGGGGTTCGTGAATTTGAGAGAGTCTATGCAAGTGTAGGAGAATCAATGCTGGTGTCTATTGCTATTGAAGGCGAAGATACAAAGGGAGTTGTGCTGATTCGCAATCCGCAACGAGATGTTGTGAGCAAGGATTTTATCCATACTGATTTTTACCAATTGCCGTTAGATAAACCAGTTGAAGTGGCAGTACCTATTGCAACAACAGGAGAGTCGCGTGCTGTCTTAGAAATGGATGGCGTGCTGATAAAAAATGTGCAAGATATTACCATCCGTGCTTTGCCACAAGCACTCATTCAAGAGTTAGTCGTAGATATTTCTTCGTTGGAAGATTTTGATACTGCTATCACATTTGCAGATATTCCTCTTCCCGATGGCGTTGAGATTGTCGGGTCGCAAGACACCGTTGTCTTTTCTGTGCAGCAGCCGCGAGTTCAAACAGAGATAGAAAGGGAGCAGCAGGAAGATAGTCAAGATACGGTCTCTGAAGAAACAGAAACAGGAGAGGAGGAACAAGATAAAACCACAGAAGAAAATAGTCCAGATTCATCATCATAGCACCTCATACTGCTCTCTTGTGATACTTTACAGAAATGGGATTTTACTTTTTTATGCCCAGCTCATGTACAAAGGACAATGGCATATATAATAGTGGCAGCTTATGCATAAAAAAGTAAAATCCCATTTCTCATGCATTATAGCGGGAACAGAGAGTGTATAAAGAATGTTTGCAATGTTACCATCAGTACCTTCAAGCCGAAAAAGCGGCACATTCTTCCTTGTAGCAACTATCGTTGTTCTCTTTTTTGTTTTGTATGCTATTCCTTCGGTTTGGTCCCAAGAAGACTCTACGCAACAGGAACAGGTTCAGCAGGCAGATTTGGAGAGAGCAAAAGAGGAGAGGCGGAGAGTTTTAGAGGCAGAAATAGAGAGGCTGCGTAAAGAGGCAGAAGAGTACGATGAGGAAGCACAGAAGTATAATAGAGAAGGGGATACGTACCAGCATCAGGTTTCCAGATTGAATAGCGAGATCAGTGTTATTCAGTCCCAAATCAAGCAGTACGAACTCCTTTTGGATCAAACAACACAAGAGATTGAGAGAAATCAAGACACCATTGCTTTTTTAGAAAACAAGAGGCAGCACCACGCGCGCATTCTTGCTGATTTGCTTTTTGAATACTATATCATCCAAGAACAGTCATTTTTAGAGATTGTACTTTTGTACGATTCGTTCTCGGATTTTTTTGATGCTGTGCAGCATCGTGTTTCGTTGCAGGAAAGTTTGAATGAGGCGTTGCGCGAAGTTGAGAGGCTGGAAAAGGAGATTGAGAGGGAACAAACAGAGTTGTCGGTTAAAATGGACGAACAAGTCTTGGTCTTGGGAACGCAATCGGCTCAACAAGACGCGTTGGGTGCAAAACGGAGAGAACAACAGAATTTATTGAATACAGCGCGTAGGAATGAACAAGCAGCAGAAGACGAGGCATCAAGAGCAAGAAAGACAATAGGTCAAATCCTCAACCAGATATATACACTGGAGAGTGCGGGTGTTGTGACATCGTTTGGTGACGCGTACGAATTGGCAAAGCTTGCAGAACGAATAACAGGTGTTCGTCCTGCGTTCTTGTTGGCGTTGTTGAAGACAGAGTCGTCGTGGGGTAGAAATTTGGGGAGTTGTTACTTGGTTGATCCTTCTACAGGTGTAGGAAAAACAAAAAATGGAACGCCACGCAGCAGGGTTATGAATCCAACACGAGATGTACCTCCATTTCTCAAAATAACAGAGGAGTTGGGGAGAGATCCGTATAACACCCTTGTTTCGTGTCCGCACCCAGAGTATGGGTGGGGTGGGGCAATGGGTCCTGCACAGTTTATCGCTTCAACGTGGATGGGACAGAAAGAAGAGTTGCAACAAATACTTGGTCGTCCAGGAGATCCATGGAACGTACAAGACGCATTCGTTGCGTCTGCGAATAAGTTGAGAAAATATGGAGCAGCCACGAGAAATGAGGACGCAGAATGGAAAGCAGCGATGGTTTATTACGCAGGAGGGGGTTGGAACAACCCAACGTACGCTCCATACGGCAACCGAATTATTCAGTTGGCAAGACAGTACCAAGCCGACATTGATATTTTGGAAGGAGGATAAGAGAGACTGATTAGTGTATTTCTATGACTTTTGCGCGACGCTGCGAGCCATCAAATTTTGTTTTACGAACGGTGCGGAACTTTACAACACCGTTGCGGGTTGCGTACAGTGTGTCGTCCGCGCCTCGCCGAACATTGATACCTGGTAAAAACCGAGTGCCTCTCTGGCGAATGAGAATCATTCCAGATTTTACAATCTGTCCTCCGAATTTTTTGACACCCAATCGTTTTGACCGCGAGTCTCGCCCCAATTTGCTTGTTCCTGCTGATTTTGTTTTTGACATAAGGAGTATTTATTCGTATGAAAGGTGAGTACAGGTATAGAGTACAGTACGTTATTCTTATTGTTCTTGCAGGTGCTGTGTGTTATCTTGTAGGGACTGTAACTGTTTTGTTTGCGCACCGCGTAGTACCGTCTCCAATCGTTGTTGAAAAAAATCCTTTCTTTCGTAATAATACAACAACGATAAGCGAGTTGCAAGCCACCCATTGGTTTGTTGCGAGCAAAAACTCTGATATTTTTTACCCCATCTTGTGTTCGTACGCAGAAAGAATCAAAGAGCAGAATCGAGTTTATTTTGCAACGGAAAAAGATGCAGTAAGGAATGGGTTTACTCATTCTACACAGTGTCTGGAGCAGGAGATTGAGTAATGGTATATATGCTATGAAGAAACTATTTTCACACATTCAGTCTGCGTATTTCATTGGTATCAAGGGTGTTGGTATGACAGCGTTTGCTCAGGTATTGAAAGCAAAAGGCGTTTCAGTGTCTGGTTCTGATACAACAGAACAATTTTTTACCGATCATATATTGCAGAACCTACATATTCCTTATACAGAAGGGTTTGACGAGAAGAACATCCCTGACGGTGTTGATGTTGTGGTTGCGTCTCCTGCGTACCTTGGGAGCGACAACCCCGAGATTCGTGCAGTGGAACAGCGAGGTATTCCTTTGTTATCGTGGCACGCGGGTGTGGCAGAATTTTTTAATCAGGCATACGGCATTGCTGTGTGTGGCACGAACGGTAAAAGCACGACAACAGCCATGCTCGGTTTTATTTTGGAGTACGCAGGGTATGACCCAACTGTTGTTGTTGGCAGTAGGGTGAATGCGTGGCAGAGCAACGCGCGCGTTGGTTCGTCCAAGTACTTTCTGATTGAGGCTGATGAGTATAAAGACGCATTTTTGCACTACTATCCTGCTATGGTGCTGATAACGAACATTGAGTACGATCACCCCGATTATTTTCCAACAAAAGAGTCTTATAAAAAGTCATTTGATACATTTATGGGGCGAGCACAAAAAGAAAATGTTTTTCACACACCACAGACAGGGAAGCGGTTTTCTTTGAAAATGCCAGGTGAGTACAATCAAGAAAATGCACGGCTTGCGTATGCTGCAGCATCTTCTTTAGGGGTCAAGGATACAGTTATTGAGGAGGCGCTTGCGCGTTTCACAGGTCTTGCACGGAGATTTGAGTACTATGGTGAGTATAAGGGAGCAATGCTGTACGATGATTATGCGCACCACCCAACAGAACTGACCGCTTTTATTCAAGGTGTGCGAGAAAAGTATTCAAAGGAGCAATTGATTGTGTTGTTCCAGCCCCATACATTTAGCAGGACTGATGCGTTGTTTGATGATTTTGTGGAGTCGTTATCGCGTGCAGACCAGGTTGCGATTCTACAGACATACGGGTCAGCTCGTGAAGTGGGCGATGATGTGATTGGTGAACGTTTGGCGCACGCGTTACAAAGTAAGTATTTTTCTTCGCTCAGCGAGGCGACAGAGTATTTTCGCGCCACGCTTGGTGTGAACACCGTGTTTGCGACCGTAGGAGCAGGCGATGGGTGGCAGGTAGTCAAAGCACTTTCGCAGGCGAAAGAGCAGTAATAGCACAGCGACTGTAAAACGTTTTTTCTAAACCGCTTATAGCAACCATTGCAATACAAGAAAGAGGAATATATACTTTTTTCACGCATAAGAATGATGCTCAAAAAGTATATATTCCTCTTTCTATTCTCTCTATAAAGTAATCGCCAGAAAACGTGTCTTACGGTCACTATTTAATATGTATGCATAAGGTAAAATCCTACTCTCTCTCAAGTATCGATAAGTATCCGATAGTAGTTTTTTGATTGTATAATTTTATTTTAGTGATAGAATAACGGTACACTATGTTGCGTAGATATAGAAAATATATCATTATTGCTTTCGTGTGTCTGGTCATTTTTGGTGTGGCGTTTATTGGTTTCTATCTGTGGTCGTTGGCTCCTCCAAACCCAGATGGCGTTCCCCGAGAAATTGTTATTGAAAAGGGAAGTGGACAGAGAGATATTGCTCAGCTCCTGTATAATGAGGGTTTGATACGCAACCAACAAGGTTTTTTGCTATACGTCCAATGGTCTGATACCTATAAAAATTTGCAAGCAGGTACGTACCAGCTATCGTCTGCAATGGGCGTGAGAGAGATAGTGAAAAAATTGACAGAAGGGGTTGTTGAAGATTTTGTACAGATAACACTTCCAGAAGGGCTGACACTACAAGAGATGGATGAGTTGCTCGCAGAGAATGGAGTATTGAAGAAAGGTGCTTTTCAAGACGGAGCATCTCTTTCTGCGCGAGAGGCTTTTGACAAGTATAAACTCGCCTTTTTGGAGAATCTTGATAGCGAAACGCTTGAAGGGTTTTTGTTTCCCGATACATACGAGTTTTACAAAGACACAGGCACAGATATAGTGATAGAGGCGATGCTGGAGAATTTTGAAAAGCGGATAGGCGATGAGTTTCCTGATGTTTTGGGCAGTGATTCGTTTTTAGATACTATTATTATTGCTTCAATTCTGGAGAAAGAAGTCCAGACCGAAGAAGATATGAAGCTGGTCGCAGGCCTGATACAAAACAGGAGGGAGAGCAATATGTTTTTAAATATGGATAGCACGGTGAAGTATTTTAGTGGAGAGACAACAGCACGCGGCATAGCACAAGCAAAGAATGAGGATAATCCCTATAACACGTACCGAGTCAAAGGATTGCCACCGTCTCCTATTGGTAACCCTGGTGTGCAGGCTATTCGGTCTGTGCTTGAACCAACCCCAAGCGATTACGTTTATTTTTTGAATGAAGAGGACGGCACTACTCACTACGCAAAAAACAGTCAAGAACATCAGATAAACATTGAGAGGTACTTGCGATAGAAAGCAAGAGAAGAAGAGCAAGGCGCTGTGTGTTTGACGCACGAGGTTTTATGTAGTATTGTAAAAGTGAGGTATCTCCCGTAGACCATAGGCATCCATAAGACCTATTGAGGAAGATGGTAATTTCTGCGGGTATATCCCGTATTTATTTTTTAGAAAAGCGATATGGCGATTAGCAAAACAAAGAAACAAGAGGTTGTTTCAGAACTCAAAAAGGCGTTTGGCGACGCAAATATCGTTATTTTTACCGATTTTAGCGGTATGGATGTTGCTTCAATTACACACCTGCGTTCGCGTATTCGGGAAGCAGGAGGTCGATACATTGTTGCAAAGAAAAACTTGATGTACATCGCGTTACAGGATAAGAATATTGAGGGTATTGACCCACGCACCCTGGAGGGTGAGATAGCAATAGCGTTGAGCGAGAGTGACTCTGTGATGCTCGCAAAAACAATTCATTCGTTCGCAAAAGATGACAAAAAACCCGTAATGCTCTCAGCGATTATGGATTCCCAAATCCTTTCTCGCGCAGAAGTGGAGCACTTGGCAACACTGCCAAGCAAAGATGAATTGCACGCTCGTGTTGTTGGTAGCATAAACGCACCTGCCTTTGGGTTGGCGCGTGCGCTGAGCGACACTATGCGAAGATTGGTGTATGTGCTGAATGCTATTGCAGAACAAAAGAGGTAGTTATCATTAACCATTGTGTATTGTTATGACAGCGAAAAAAGCAGAAAAAGATACTGCTCCTGAGAAAAAAGAAGAGACGACAGGTACAGAAGAGGTTGCAGTACCAAAGAAATTTGAGGCACTGGTGAAGCAAATAGAAGAGTTGAGTCTTTTGGACGCATCAGAACTGGTTAGTATTTTGGAGAAAAAGCTCGGCGTTTCAGCAGCTGCACCTATGATGATGGCAGGTGCCGCGACACCTGCTGCTGGTGAAGCAGAGGATTCTGTTCCAAGCACGGTTACTGTTGAGTTGACCGATGTTGGGAGCAACAAAATTGGCGTCATCAAAGCGTTGCGCGCGATAACAGAGTTAGGGTTGAAAGAGGCGAAAGATTTAGCAGATGGTGCTCCTGCTGTTGTGAAAGAGAACGTTGCACGCGAAGAAGCGGAGGAAATGAAAAAGCAGCTGGAAGAAGCAGGAGGAACAGTAACGTTGAAGTAAGGAATCTCTTGCCTCCTGAAAGAGTAATGGTATTGAGATAGAATATAAGTATAGAAAACAGGGGGTTGCCTACGGCCACCCCCTGTTTTCTATGGAGCTGGCCGATCACCGCGGCGGCGGTGGGGGGGGGGTTGGGGGTGGGTTGGCCGGAACCCCGGGTGAGGAGGTAGTAGTTGTGTGGGGGGTATGTGTGG
>VXOY01000006.1 GCA_009839835.1 Candidatus Spechtbacteria bacterium SB0662_bin_43
TATAAGTATAGAAAACAGGGGGTTGCCGTAGGCAACCCCCTGTTTTCTATGGAGCTCTCAGATCACTGTAGAGTCGTTGTGCGTCTCTATCGCTCTGTTATTACCTCAACCACTGAAGAGAAGATAGTAGTTGTAGTGGAGTAATGTTGTCTGAGAACGATATTATTTTCCCATTTACAACAGGAGCGTACGTCCATTGTGGTGTTGAGATAGAAGCAGAGGGAACATTTCCAATAGATACAAGTGATGTGAGTCGTGCAGGATATCCTATTTCTCTCATTCTGATGTCAGCTTTTGTTATAATCACATCGCTATTCTTGATGGTGAAGGATTGGTTCTTGAGGAACGGAGATTTATCAATTGCTTTTGGGGTGATATCCGTGTATCTTCCCGGTGTTGAGTACACTTTGAGGAGGAATTGTCCTGGTCGTATAACAATGTTGCGTGTCTTTGATATTTTTTCACAATTTTTACTTGCTATCATACTATGCGGGTTTCTAGCAACAGGACTCCTTGGCAGATGGCATACCCGATTTGATAGATACTTTATTTCTTGGAGCGGTAGGTCTATTCCAAGAACCTGAGAAGTATATAATTTTGCCTCTACATTATCTACATACGATAGTGTTCTCGGTAGTGTCCCAAGGTTTGCGACAACAAGATAGGTGTAGTGTTTCACTGTGTTTTCTGTGCTAATCGTGGATGAGTACAGGGATCCAAAAATGTGTTGTGTATCCACTCGATTGAAATGATTGATGAATGAGCGCGGACTGTAGGCAGGTATATTTTTTCCAAGCGTTGGACTCGCAAGGTCTACGTAGTGGTACTGTGTTTGTCTAAAAGTGACATTCGCTGTTTGTGCAGTTGCAGGCAGACTCATTGTTGCCAGCATAACAATACAGAGCATAATGCCTGTTAGGATTTTTGTTTTGTAAACAGATTGTCGTTTCATAATTGGTATTTGATAGGGTAATGCGTTATTACAGCATAGATAGCGATATTATGCAATACCTTGATGTAAATTCCCCCTGAAGTGCGACCTACTCAACAAAAAGAATTTTTACCTTTTTATACCCCAGCTCATCTATTATAGATAATAGGTATATAGGAGAGGTGGCATTGTAGGTATAAAAAAGTAAGAATCCTTTTCTTAACAAAATCCCTGTTCTTCTCTGTCGCGCCTCAAAAGGGAATGCACACGAGGTGGGTCGGGTTGTGTAGTCCGTTGATTTAATGACGGGAAAAGGTGTATTGTAGAGTAAGAGAATACTGTATGGAGTTGGTTTACTCGGAGGGGTGGCAGAGTGGTCTAATGCACACGCTTGGAACGCGTGCGGGAGTAATCCCTCGCAGGTTCGAATCCTGTCCCCTCCGCTATGGTAGTATGTTAAAATATCACATTGATGTAATAATAATTTCTAATCATTTCTATTATGAGTACATTAGTGAGTAAACAGTATATAGTTTTTTTACTTCTGGTTGGGTGCACCTTATTTTTTGCAAGCAGTGCGTCTGTTTTTTCGCATGGTGACGAAGATCATACAGATATTTTCCCCAAAGTAGAAGTTTGTCAGCATGTTTCAGAGCAAGGGAAAAGTGGTTGTTATACTGAGGTGTGCGATGCAGGTGCTACAACTTTGAAATGCGTTGAGGATATTGTTGATACCTCTTTGGTCAATGAAGGCACAGAGTTTGTAACGCAGGTTTTGTATGATTTGGAGAAGATACCTCTCTTTTCTCCCCATATGTATGAAGGAGCGAAACGAATGGGTTCTGTGCTCGCTCTTGAGTATGGGATTGCAGCAGATGTGTTTTCGCAATGCCCATCTGACTTCAGGTATGGGTGTATAGATGGGTTTTTTGAAGCCGCCACTATTGATGTATCACCCGCAGACGTAGGTAATGAAGTGTGTAAAACCGCACACGGAGAGATGTTGGTGCATTGTTACCATCGCATAGGGCACGGGATTATGAAGCATTCACAGCATAGGTATGCGAATGCCCTTGCTTTGTGTGATTCAGTAGCAGAAGGATACAAGGCAGATTGTTGGGACGGTGTGTTTATGGAAGGAGTGCACGAACAAATAGATGCTGGTGGCGTCGAGTTGTTTGATTCTTCAAACGATGTACTCGCGCCTTGTTCTGTAATGGACGAGCACTACCGTGAGATGTGTTATAGAAATCATGGGTTGTACCTTAAGCACATATATGAAGGTAATACTGAAGAGGCGATTCGTGAGTGCACTGGCGCTGGGTAATACACTGAGGTATGTAAGAAATCTGTGATGGAATAATTGCACGACCATGGTTCTCATGCCGATTCTCATATGGGTAGAGCCCACGACCATCATAGTGGCGCTATGGCGGGTGGTGAATCGGATAGCATGTCAGATAGCGTGGCGGATAAAGAACGCAACAGCGTAATAAATACTGTTCTCATTGCGTACGTCATTGTATTTCTGTTATCAATAATCTTTTTAGTGGTGTCGGTAAAGAAAAAAACAGGCGTATTTCCTATAGCAAGAAACACACGGGGAGTGTATGGGTTTGTAGATAAGGTTGTGCTCTTGTCATATGTATTGGTGATAGGAAATGTTGTGTTGTATGTTATGAACGAGGTATCTGTTTACGAATTTGCTGATATACTTGCTGTTAAGATAGCAGGTGTTGTTGTTGCGGGTATTGGATTGGTTTGTATGTTTATCGCTCAAAGACAAATGGGAAAGAATTGGAGAATAGGGATAGATCAAGAGCACACAACCGATATTGTTGATACGGGTTTGTTCCGATGCGCGCGTCATCCCATCTATCTTTTTGCGGTTGTGATTACTATAGGAATGATTCTCGTTATCCCTTCTATTTCCAGTATCGCCATTCTCGTGCTTCTTTGGGTTGCGTTGTCTGTTCAGGCACGTTTAGAAGAGGAATTTTTCTTGGAAAAACACGGCGAACCATACCAACGGTTTATGGAGACACGGAAACGTTGGTTCTCGTAGGGAAGGAGTTAGCACTTTGTTGAATAGAACAGTACAGCGACCGTAAAAAGTTTTTCTGGACTAAACCGATTACCGCTAATCACCAGAAAAACACGTTTTACGGTCGTTTATGTGGCATGTGTGTTTCGTGTGTAGATTGTTTATATTGTTTCTCTATTCAGGTCGCCCACACAATAGCCTATTGTTCCATCTCCAATATTTCCGCACTCACACCCATGACCTTGGCCGAACACAGCATCTATGTCGCTACTATGAAGAGTGCCAGAAAAGATGGGTTCTTTTACTTTTGTTCCAACAACATAGGTGTCTATCTTTCCTGTTTCTGGATTTCTACTTGCCCCATAAAACATGTCGTCTAAAAGATCGCTGTCATGGGGGTCATACTGTATTATGCTTATTAAACGGTCAATAGTACCACATCTATTTAACTCAATAGAAGATGGATATTCTTTATTGAGTGCTTGATGTAGCGACAGTGCTGTTTGAATACTCCTTACCTCGATTGTTTTCACAAAATCGTTCGCTTCGTTGTCTGCATTGATAAGGGCAAGGAATCCTATGAGTGATAGCACTCCGAAAAACACTACTCCAACACTAATACAAAGCATACTGACTATTCTGGTACTCTTTTTTGAGGACTCGTAGTTTGTGGTCTGTACGATGCCTGTATTATCTTGCTCGCCCAATTCTTGTGCTCTTAAAACACGATACGCGACAATAGGAATAATACTACCTATGATGGCGGTTATAAAGATACCCACAAGGAAGCCGACTAATCCTATTAATATTACGATAGGCACAACGAACCAGAACAGTATAAATACTCCTGTTCTCGATGTTTTTGTTATCTGTGCACTTCTTGGAAATGCTTCAAAGATGCTACAGTTTTCTTCTATGATCACGAAAGGTACAAAGGAGTATCTAATGGCGAATATTGCTGTTGCAAAGAACGTTAGTAGTAGGGTAATTCCATAGAGCACCTGTATATATGTAATGTCGGGCAACACCAAAAATCCAAGTGCTAAAACGCCAACAGGCACAACATAGATGAGAGCGAGTAGTATATTAACAAAGAGTACTTTCAATAGTCGCGCAACATCAACTCGTAGCGCATCGCCGATGCTTTGTTTTACTCCTTTTGTTATATTTATAAAAGAACTCCAGATCGCATAGTAGAACAATATGTTTCCAATGATCGATACTACTGCTAAGATGTATTGTGTAGTACCTTCGATTCCCAACTCTTCAGCACCACTTATGATACTCAATACAACGTACCACACCACAAAGAAGAGTCCTAATCCAATATTATCAAAAAATAAATCAAAAGATTTCTTTACAACATCCCATGTGGGTAGAAACTTTCTGGAAGGTGTGTTGTTATTGTTTAAACTATCCATAAAATATATTTACTTTATAACTTATAGAAATCATACCATATATATATATTTCAAATGGGTCGTGACGTTTTATGTCTTGGTAAAAACAAATAGCAATCTTGCTTGTATGTTTCTATGGTGGTTGTGGTATCATAAAACATATCTTATAGTGAGGTTATGTCGTATTTAGTATTTGATATTGAAACAATTGGGAAAACGTTTGATGACTTTGATGAGAAAACACGGGAAATTTTGCGGTCGTGGGCAGTGCGAGCGAGCGAAGGGAACGAGAAGAAAGTTGAAGAAGAGTTGGAAAAAGTGAAGCAAGGATTACCACTCTCTCCCTATTTAGGAGAGATTGTTGCTGTGTCTGTGTTGGATCACAAGGGCAGTGGTGGCTCGTATTTCCAGGCACCCAAGAGCGATACAGAGGATTATGAGGAAGGGGCTATTCAGTATCGCGTTCTGTCTGAGAAGCAGATATTAGAACGGTTCTGGGATGTTGCGCGGCACTACTCGTGTTTTGTCTCTTTTAATGGAAGGGCATTTGATGTTCCGTATCTGGTGACGCGGTCTGCGATTAACGGAGTTCACCCCACGCGGGATTTGATGACGAATCGGTATGTCAATTTGCAACGAGGGTCTGTGCATATTGATTTATTAGACCAACTTACCTTTTACGGAGCCTTGTATCCTCGCCCCAATCTTCATTTTGTGACATCTGCGTTCGGCATTGAGAGTCCAAAAACAGGAGATATCGCGGGTAAGGATGTGCCACAAGCGTTTGAGGATAAGCGTTACAAAGAGATAGCAGAGTATTGTATGGCAGATGTGTTTGCAACCAGAACACTATACGAAAAATGGAAAGAGTATTTTACAAATATTGAGTGAGTGCTTTGTAGGTACGACTGACCGGTTCTTGTTCTTTGGTTCAGTATAGCGACTTCTAAAGGTTCTCTGTATTAAACTTTTGCAGAGGCAAAAAATGTAGCAAAGATACAGATAAAACATATTTTAAAAAGAGCCAACCCCACATTCCCTAAATGTGGGGTTGGTGCACCATGATGCTCTCGATATTGCCATCTCGGATGACAATTCTGTACTCCCTTCCACAGAGAGCATAGATGCACTGATACTTGCATTTCTCGCCACGCACCGGATGCACCGAATGCCCGCAGAAGATGCAGTAGAGTCTAACAGGCATTGTTCGCTCCTCGTTTCTGCCGTACCTGTATTATTCTTATATCATACTCTGTTTGTATCAACAATTACGTCGTTTTGTTATTTGGTTTTGATACCCAATCTAAAAAAGCAAAATCCCATTCTCTCTATGGTGTAAGTGGTGTTTATACAGAAAGGTAGCGCTTGTATTTGATTGAGAGATTTTTGTATTTTGTCCTTGTAATAGGCGCTTTTTTGTGTTATGGAGAGGGGTATTATAGAAGGGGTATAATGATGACTTTTCATACACAGAAACTACGCAACATACAGACAGTACGACTCAACCATTTTTTTACATGGTTTGTTGTTATTTTTGTCATTGTTAGTAGTGCTTTCTTTGTTGTGGGGAGTGCAAGCGGTCGTAGCAACAGCGTAGTAGCGTACGATGATAATGGTACACGAACAGGACTTTTGCGTACTATCCAATCTTTCATTGAACCCACAGTACGTATTTTATACCCAACTGGTAAATACAAGCGACTATTTTTATATGGAACTCAACCGTATTATTACGAGAAGCCATACGTGTCGCAACGAGAAACCCCTCCATTCTTTGGGTATTTTATGCAACGAGCACAGCCAGAAATAGATGTTACCGTCAATGCGAAGAACATAATGATTACGCCTGATAACGCTGTTGTCGTCTCTTTGTATCTCACAATAGAACCACTCCAGGAAGAGATTTATATTCCGCAGACCCAAGAGATAAAAAATATCTCACCTGCAACACAAGACGCAGGCGTAGATTACACAGTCACGCTCATTTCTGGCTTGCAGCAAGAGGCAAGAGACGGGGCGCTATTCTTTCCAAAAGGGCGACCCCAGGTTTTGTTTATTCGCGCGGTAATGACGGATTTTGAAGAGAGCGGTCTGTATGAGTTTTCTTTTGATTCTTTGGCGTACGAGGATAGGTATAAAAACGTATTCCACTACTCAATTCCTGATACGAAGGTACAGGGCGTGTATAGAGATTACAATAACACCCTTGCATTATGAGAGGTTTGAAGCAAGCAAGCGCGTTGAGGTGGTTGCTGTTGTGGGAAGTGTTGGCTATGAGAATAATGTCTAAAAAGAGCAGAACACTTTGAGGTTGTTGTGGGAGGTGTTGTGCTACCAGAGTGGGGTTTGAAAAAGCAACACCTTGTAGGGTGGGTACTATTTCAGGGTGTGGATTGTATGGGTCGCAAAAGCAGGGTATCTATCGCACTGTTTTTGATGTGGTACGGATACACTGGGTACATATTTTGATTCTTGATCCATCAGGAGTTTTTGCCCACTGGAGATTTGGGTATTTTCTTACGCGATTTGTTGGGTTGTAATTGCCGCGCAATAATTTCCTGGTTGTTTGCATTTGTGATCCTTTGCCGCATTGAGCGCATTGTTTTGCCATACACGTATCTCTATTTCCTATTTGATAAATTAGTGCAATAAGTATACTATAAAAAGGAGATTCTGACAATGTTGTGTAATCTTTGTCTTGTTTTGTACGATACTTGTTGATACTGCTTTATGGAGGGCATTTTCTTTATAGTTGCGTTAATCGTTATCCTTGTTTTTTCCGTTGTTTTGCACGAGGTGGCGCACGGAGTTGTTGCGTATCTTTTGGGCGACCCTACAGCAAAAGCGCATGGCAGATTAACCCTGAATCCAAAATCACACATTGATCCTGTCGGCTCTTTGCTTGTTCCAGGAGTGTTATTGCTGTTTGGTTTTATATTTGGAAGTAGTTTTTTGTTTGGGTGGGCAAAGCCTGTACCATATAACCCATTCAATTTGCGCAATCCACGGCTTGGCGCAGCTTTAGTTGGGTTCGCAGGTCCTGCGACCAACCTCCTTATTGCCCTTTTAGCAGGTATAGGTGTGCGCTTGCTGTTCACGTTTACTGATCCTGAAAAAACATCAGGAGTCATAACAGTGCTGTTGATGATGGTGATAGTAAACCTTTTGCTCGCTATCTTTAATTTGTTGCCTGTACCACCTCTGGATGGGTCAAAGGTGTTGTTCTCTGTGTTGCCGATATCGCACGAACAGCGGTTGTTGTTTGAGCAGTACGGATTTGTTATCTTGCTCGTGTTTATTTTCATAGGAGGAACGCAGATAGTGTCAATTATGATCAATACACTTCTCCCTCTGTTTGTGGGAGTACAGCGCATAGGTGATTTTCTTGTATTCTTTTAATACTATTCTTCTATATAATGAAGCGATTCTCGTATAAGGGCTTCTCTTGCTGGTACGAGGTGGTTCGACAGGAAAGAAAAAGTGTTGTTTTGTCCCTTACAGGCGACGGGACGGTTTTTCTGAGGTGCCCGAACACGATGATGGATTCTGATATCAGTGATTTTTTAAAGAAAAAATGGCAATGGATTAAAAAGAATGGAGAGATTCTTGAACGAGCAAGAAAAAGGCAGAAAGCAGTGCGATATTGCGAAGGAGGAAAAGCGCTCTATTTAGGCAATCTGTATCCTGTTGCAATACGAAAAAGCAAAAAGAATGATGTTGTGTGGAGCAACGAATCAATCATCATCTGTACCCGCAGAGATATACACGATGAAGAGTATAACCGTTCTGTGTTTGAGAAGTGGTTGAAAAAGCGGAGTATTCTTATTTTTACCGAACGTTTGCACAGTGTATGGGGGTGGTTTGATTACACAACCCTCCCTACCTTGAGAGTGCGAAAGATGAAGAGGCAATGGGGGAGTTGCAATGGGAATGATACTATTCTTTTGAACGAGAAGTTGCTCTACACCCCGATTGCGTGCATTGATTATGTGCTGGTTCACGAATTGTGTCATTTTCAGCACCATCACCACAGAAAGGCGTTTTGGGATATGGTGAGTGCAAAATATCCCCAGTGGAAAAGAGCAAAGGAGCGATTAGATAATGAGTATGGGTTGTATGTCTGATATTTGACTTGTGGGGTTATGTTGGGTAGCATAAGCCCAAGAAGGTATTTTTTATTATCATTCATCTAACACACATAGTATGAATAATCACACAGATGATGTAGTTGACGAAAACAACACCAACAGTATGAATAACAACAAGAATAATCACAAGTATATTTTTGGTGTTCTTGCTATCGGTCTTGTTGTCGCAGTTTTGGTTTTGGGTTATTTCCAATTTGTTGCGAATTCTTCGGATGAAGACGAAGCCACAACCAACAATAATCAGGAGCAAGAAGCAGAAAACACAGAGATAGGAGACGTTGCCACAGATGAGTTAGGATCGTATTTGCAATGGTGTAGTGCTACTGTACCGGGAGCATTGCAAGATATAGTAATAGGTGCTGTTTCAGGAACAAAGACTCTTGAACAAGCAGAAGAAGAGGTAAATAGTTTGTTCTCTTCGGTTACTCCTCCAGAAGATATTGCTTTGTTGCATAATGCTCGTGCAGAGTTGTTTGTTCTTATTCTACCAGGGTACATCACTGCAGAAGAGAGGACAGGAGATGATGGTGAGTCAGATTTCGTAACTGTTATTTTGGGTGGGCTGGACGCAGACCAGCAGGCAAGAGCACGTGAGGTTAATGAAGAGGCACGCAGCGCATACGATGCCCTTCCAGACGCTACCAAAACAGCAGCACAAGAAGCAGAATGTTCCTTGTTTGAGGATATTTTCTCCCTCACCACGTCATAGTTTATAATGGCAACGATAGTTCTTGCGGGAAAATAGTATTTTGTTGCGTTGTAGAACAGAGCAATGAGTAAGAGTGCTCCATTACCAAAAATTGTTGTCGTAGGTGGCGGCACAGGCACATCGCTTGTGTTACGAGGTCTTAAAAAATACCCTGTTTCGTTGGGTGCAGTTATCTCAACATCGGATTCAGGGGGTTCTTCAGGTGTTTTGCGGGACGAGTTTGATATGGTACCACCAGGCGATGTTCGGCAGTGCTTTGTTGCGTTGAATGAGGACAAGAATCGGTTTCTGGATTTTTTTCATAGAAGGTTTACAAAAGGCGGGTTGAAAGGACACGCATTCGGCAACACATTTTTTGCGCTTTTGTCTCAAGAAGACAATGATTTTTGCAATGTTGTAAAGAAAGCAGAACAGGTGGTTTCAGCAGAGCACCGTATTTTTCCCGTAACACACACAAAAACAGACCTTGTCGCTGTATTGAATAATGGCGAGACCATACGCGGTCAATTTGATATTGTTCAAATAAATACCTTGCATAAAATTCTGAAAACACTCTCTGTTTCTCCATCTACTGTTGCTGTGAACCAAGAGGCAAAGGATGCGATACAGGAAGCAGATATGATTGTTTTGGGTCCTGGTAATTTGGTCGCAAGCTTGTCTCCTCCTCTCTTGGTAGAGGGCATTTTAGACGCAGTCCGTGCCTCGTCTGCAAAGAAAGTTTTTATTACCAATCTATTCAATCAAGGAACAACGCAGGGTTTTGGTGTTGACGATTACCTCCGATACCTTGCGACACACGTTGGTCCCGTATTCTTTGATGTTGTGCTGTATAACACAGAACAGTTTTCTCCTGAACGGCTACAAAGATGGGGGCTTGAGGACGCTGTTGTTGGGATGGATACGCAAAGAGAGTCCCTTCGCTATATTGGAGCATCGCTCGTTGATGCAACCGATTTCGCAGAAGTGCCGGGCGACCCTGTTGTGCGAACCCCAATACGGCACGATAAAGATACTGTGGCAAAAATACTTTATGAGTTGGTTACAAAGTAGAGTTGTTTTGAGGAGCGATACTATTGATAGCGTTGCAGAACGTGCTGCTGATTTTATTAAAAAAGGGTATGCAGTTGTTTTTCCAACAGATACGATATATGGGTTAGGAGTGAATGCGCTTGACGAGTCTGCGGTTGAGAGGTTTTTTGCCTTAAAGAAACGACCTGCCACAAAACCTGTTCCTGTTTTTGTGAAAGATAACGCAATGGCGAACGATATTGCGTTTATTGACTCAAGACAGGAAGAGATTCTCCGTTCGTTCCTGCCAGGACCCTTCACGTTTATTCTGAGAGCGCGGAACATAGTGCCGAGCCGATTATGCGCAGGAACAGGTACTATTGGGTTGCGGATACCTAATCATCCATTCTGTGCTTCTTTGTTGGGACTGCTTGATGTACCGATTACAGCGAGCTCGGCAAATATCTCTGGGCTGGACGCAACAACAAATGTTGATGAGATTGTTCAGCAATTCAAAGAGCACTCTACTGTTCCTGAGTATATTGTTGATGCAGGCGAGTTGCAATCTGTTGTGCCTTCAACCGTGATTGACATTACAAAAGAAAAAGCACGGATAGTGAGGATGAGCCCTACAACACCAGATATGATTCAAAAAATCACCTCTCTTTTGGGTGAGCTGGGAGATGTTGAAGCGAGATAATAGGTATAAGGTTTGAGTGCGCGCCAGTTGATTGTTTGATACGGTGTGCCCGGAGAGAGATTCGAACTCTCACGACCCAAGGGTCAATGGATTTTGAGTCCATCGCGTCTGCCAATTCCGCCACCCGGGCTTTTCTATAGGATGTCATACTCTGGGCGTTTTTTCAATAATAAGACAGAAAAGAAAAAGGGGTGCTCACGATGTATCGTGAGCACCCCTCTGTTGTACGTCAAGCGTCTTCGACAGAATGTACTATCTTGGGGAGGGAGGGGGGTCAGCTACTGCGGGACGAACCCCGACACCGAGCCATAGTGACCATGGGCGCGGTCGAACCAGAACGTGCCGAACTCGACTCTGTCCTCGTCGAAATAGAAGACCGGGGCGAAGCCGAAACGAACATCGGAGTATGGACTGTTAAATTCATCACCTGCACAATCCATTTCCAGTTCATCAAACCGAACGAGTCGTTCGGGGTGTGTCAGGAGAATGGAACCGACGGCAAGCGAGGTAAGACCGAACTCGTTGCCTGCAAAGCACTCGCGTGCTCTGCGTACTGAACGGCCGCGGTGTCTCATGCCCAGCTGAGCTGGAATCACAAGGATGTCGCTCTGCTGGGTTTCTTCAAGAGAGGCGAGCGCTTCGGCAGTTCGAGTGTGAACCCGCACGTTGCTTGGTTCAAGAGAGTTTTCGTGATAGCTCTTGAACTTCCTGCTGTCAGCAATTTTCTCAAGGACAAGCTGTAGTGCGCGGCAGTACTGCTCGCCTCTGTCGTCCACCTCAGGAAAGTGAACCCGAGCCAAGGCACTGACTGAAGGAATAGCGAACCACCCTTCTGCTTCTTCTGGAATCTCTGGCAGACGTGTGGTGTACGCAAGCGCGCTTGCTACGTCAAGGTCGAAGATTTCGGCAATGATCGCTACCTGTCCTGCGATAATCTTCGGTCCCTGGTGCTGGGATGGGTAGGTGAATCGGGATGACACTTCCTCATTCGCGTACTGACGGGAATATGCAAGATCTGAAATCAGCTTTTGTATCCCAGATCTCATCTTGTCACCACGTTCGTTGAGGCGCTGGGCGCTTGCATCGTCCAAGTTCGCCTTGTTGTAGGCGTCTTCAAAGATACCTGTGGCTCGACGCCCTTTGGGATCCCGAGACGTGATTGATGGTTCTAACATTGTCATCATCCTCTCCTTGCTCTTCCCGAAAACGTTTCGGGTGAGACTACTAATTATTTTGAAACATATTGTTTGTCGTGTTGTCAATGTTCTGCATTTGGTGATTGACAAGAAGGTGCGTATATTTGTATAACATAAAAGGCACAACTCAGTATCTCGCAGAGAAAGGAAGGGTGCTATGTCTTCTATCGTCATCCCATCAGTGGTGATTGGCGACCTGGAATCTACGCCAGCTGGCAAAGAGATTCCTCCTCCTTACATAGAGGAGTTCGGTGCTCGCTACACTCGTATTTTAGAGACTCCATTCGCCCTGGGCGGTAAGGTGTTTATTTCTGAAAGGGCGTATGGCGTGCTGCAAAACAGTAAGACCAGAGCACCATTTGTGTGCGATGTAGAAATCGTGCCAGTACGCGATTTGATTGAGTGCGATGTGGATGATTTGCCTCGCAAGGCGAATGTACGGCGAGCCATCTTTTCTCAGAAGACTGAAGAATTGTGTGCTCCTGAGACGATGTTCTACTTGGTGCGTGATCACTACAAGACCATACATTGTGTCACACCACGTCTTTATCTTGCGATGAGTCCTCTCTCGTACAATAGAGAAGGACACTTCATCTTTGTTTTCCGTAGTAACAATACTATTGATGCGGTCAGCAGCCAGGTGCAGAGGGACGATGCGCACTTTTCGCACTGGGTTTTCGCACGCAATAAACGCCCCATAGCATAACGCTATGGGGTTTTCTTTTTGATGGTTTTTCCTGTGTCGCATAGTGGGGAGGGGGTGTTTGTTACTGGTTGTGTTTTGTTTGCACTACCGTTTATTTTGAAGAGAGAGTAGTGGGTTTTGGGCATTGAAAACCCGCACTTGGCGTAGTGCGGGTTGATGGATTACGCATGGCGCGTACCACCTTTCTGAGGCTTCCTCTTGCCGTTGTTCATTGGTTTGCGTTGTTTGTGGTTTGTGTTGCAAGACTTTCTTTTCTTGGCAGACCTGTTTCGCTTGCGTTGTGCCACTGCGCATCTCCTTGTGTTGTGTGGGCAGGGTTGGTAGCAGTATACAGATTTTGTACTATTTTGCAAGAGCACGCTTTGTGTCTCTTGAGAGGAGGAAGTAGAACATTTTCTGTTTTTGAAAAATAATCAATGTATGGCGGGTAGGAAGCTCTGTATAGAAGAGAAATCTCATAGCCAGATATTGACCTTTTGATTCATTATGTTATAATATCGGCAACCATGGAAATAGGGTTGTGCGAGTCAGTTTTTCGTACACCTTCAAACAGAACAGGAGTGATTACCATGGCACTGAACACTGGCCGCCGCAAGGTTGCCGCATTAGTTGGTGTGCTGGTGGTGCTCGGACTTCTTGCCTACACGGCTTTCAATATCTACCTCGTGGTCAAGGGAGATCCTGAGACGCAGAGCTCGCCCTCTGTGGAACAGGCTGAGAAAGCTGATGAGGCCACGGAAGTCCGTACCCAAGACGAACCACCGTCTTCTGGAGCCGATGTTACGGTTTTGGTTGAAACCCCTGCTCAAGACGAAGTCGAGGCAGAGGCACAAGCCGAGACCACACCGAGCGTTGAGGTGGAAGAATCTGAGCAGGAGTCAACACACTCGCCAGACATTGTGGATGTTGACGCACAAACGATTCGACAGGCGCAAGACCAGCTTGATGGTCTGTCGCTGTACATCAAGAGTCTTCTCGTAGATCTCGTAGAGTGTCACGTTGCTCTTCGGGACCTGGAGTTCGCTGCTGACAACTTGTTTACCAGCGAGACCGCCTACCAGGATCTGGGGATCATTGTGACAGGCGACCTCAGTGCCCAGATGTGGCTTGAGGACGAGACACTTGACATCAGCGACGAGGAGCGACTCTCTCAGGCGAAAATCCTGATAGGGCACGCCGTCAACGACATCCAGCGGGCTGAGTACGCCTGCGGCCAGCAGGACGTAAGTGAGGAGGTTGAACAGCCTGCACCTACTGTCAGTCAGAGTAGCTCTGGCGATGACAGTAGCGACACAGCCTTAGATGATCCTGTTGACCTTGAGGCAGATGGCAGCACTGATGACGACAGCACCGTGATGATTGACGAGGGTATTGCGGCGCAGCTCGCAGAGATCGTGCAGAGTCGCTTTAACCTTGAGGTAGCGCTTTACCTCCTCATCCACAGCGGATGCTTTGTCGGCAACGAGGAAGCCACTGACGTCATCAATACGGTTGTGCCCATTATCTCTGACCAAGATATCGGAACCTTTGAGGCTCCTGGTCCAGTCGGGGAAATAGAGGGCTTGATCGTCAAGTCAGGGGAAGCAATGGTGGATGGCGACCTGACAGCAGCGCAGGAGTTCGCGGACGCCGCAACAGCTCTGCTGGGCTCTACGCGCCAACAAATCGAAAGCGTGTCGTCGCTCCCTTCCTGCATGGGTATGCCGTAGCCCTGACCAAGCTACACAACCGTTTCACCCCGCACACAAACCAGAAGGTTTGTGTGCGGGGTGGGCGGACTCATTACAACCTTGTAGAAAGGTTTTTTGTTTTTTAATACAACCCCTCCTTATTATTTCTGGACGTGAGCGAATGATAGCAATTCAACAGAAGAATCTTTTTATAGTGGGTAGTGCGTTCCCTATGCAGTGGAGCGCGATTTGGAAAGCAGGACTTGTGTATTTTGTTTGCCTTTGTGTGTGGCGAGTTGGAAAACAGGGCGGTGCGTTATAGGAAAGAATATAGTATTCAGCTGTAAGAGTGATAGTGGTCGTTGTCAAGGCGTCTTGCCCCCTGCTATTTTCCTTGTAGTATAGGTTTTTAGATGTTAAGGGATAATCACCTATATAAAGGTATTGACAAAATACTTTTATTATGCTATAATACTATGTTGAGATGAGGGGATTTCTGAAATGCAAAGATGTTTCGTTTATGCTCGCTTTCCTTGATCGAGGCACGCCCTGTTGTTCTGTCGAGATTACGTTTTGAGCATCGGTATGTACATAGTTTGCGATACAACTGTGTATGTATGGGTGCTGAAGATGTTGATGAGAGATTCACGTCAGCTCCAAGGTTTTGATCTCGTACCATCAAACGAGGTCGCTGGTTGAGTTGTAGCACAGGGTTGCAACACCGCCACACTGTACACTACACGCTTCTCTATGGACAGGGACGTGTAGGGATCGGAGAAATCCCAATGTCCAAGTTCGTAGATAGTCCGCAGAAGCGTTTCGTGGTGCTCATGGTGATGCTCAGTGTCGTGCTGGCGTCAATCTGGATCGTGCGGTGCGTGGATGGTTCAGACCGTTCGCGCCCGCAGGAGCAAGAGGTTCAGCAAGAGGCCTCTGACTCCAATTCCGAGCGCGAGGTTCAGCAGGAAAAAGCAGCTGTTCGTACAGTTGCTCAGCCTGTTGCTCGCAACGAGCAGCCCGAAACATCCACGCCGTCAACGTCCCTTGACGAGGGGCAGGTGTCTGGATCAGTTGCGTGGTGCAGCACTCAGGTTACGGGAATCGTGCAGCGCACTCGCCTCGAGAGTGGTACCCTCGTGGTGGTGGCAAGCATCAACATTCCTGTTGAGGCGAACAACGGCAAGGGCTGGAAGGGCGCACACTTGTTCTTCCCCCGTGACGTTGCCGCGTTGTGGCCTGAGATTAACCACAGCAGCACTCCTCTTGCACGAGCGTGGGAGTTGTTCGCAAGCACCGATTTCTCCTCTATTGAGGGGTTTGAGTGCCTGAATGAACAGTCAGGTTCGGAAGAACCTACCCCCAGTAGCCCTGCTCCTAAGAGCAGGACAACGTCCTCGTCTTCATCTGTCTCGTACACGGTGGACGCCGAATACCGCGCGTGCACTGGTGAGATCGTTGAAGAGTCCTTCACTCGTGTTGCGCCAACCGTAGATGACGCTATGCAAAAGGCGCAAGCCGAGGCGCAGAAGTGGTTGGACGACAACGCGCCCAAGGAGTGCGTTGTCGAGATCACGGGAACGCAGGATGTCTCGTACACTCCCTCGTGCCCTGAAGGAACTACGGCTGCGGGCAGCATTCCTGCGGTTGCAGGTACGGTTGAGGCAACGGGCGTTGCGAACGGGTATGGTAATGACCCTGCCGTGATCGCACGTGCCGAAGCCGAGCTCCAGTCCAACTTGGACGCAGCCCGAGACGAGTGGCAGAACAAGGTGCAAGCCGAGTTTCTGCGCGTAAAGGCTGATGGCGTGTGCTCTTCTCACGAGGAGCCCACCAACGTCGCCATCGACCAGTCCGCAAAGCAGGATGAAGGAAGTCGCTTCCACGCACTCGCTGACACTCACACGGTTCAGTGTGGCGGTTCAGCGTTCCTCATCACCGGCTTCTGGTCCCAGGAAGGTTCCCAAGGCATCCACGTGGATTCCCACGAAGGCTTGAGCCCTGAGGCTGCCGACGCTATCGTCCTCGCACTCGCGAACGACGACCAAGCAACGGTTCAGTACCTCACGGACGAGTTCTGCGAGCAAGAGCTTGTGGAAGGCGGTGCCGAAGAACTGACCGACCTACGGACTGGCGAGACCATCAAGGTTCACAACGCACTTCCCGAGGGTACGGCTACGGTCGAAGAGACCGATGACACCGCAACTCCAGACCCAGAGCGGGTCGAGGAGATGGGTGCGCCGACTCCCAACAACGACCCGAGCAAGCAGGTCGTGGCGACCGCCAAGGCGAGCGACCACGGCTACACAGCTCAGAAAGTCGTCTGCGACGAGGGTGACACCTCGTGCGAGGACACCGCTCCTGCGGCTCCCCAGCACGACATCGACCCTGAGGGCAGTGAGAACCGCGATGACGACGCGATGCTGGACTAAGCGTCACATTCGTCCCTCTTGAGAGGAGAACAAAGGGCGAGGGAGGTGAGTCTGTACCACTCATCTCTCTCGCACCACACTTTATGTTGTAGCAGGTTGCGTCAGGGGGTATTGACAAGAATATAATAATATGCTATAACACTACCTTGACCTTTGAAAGATGTATGGTGTAATTCGTTACTCGTTTGTAGTGCTTGTTGATACAAACATTACAAACGGGCTAATGAGTGGCTCGTTGCGTCTTGCGAAACCTTTGAGGGGAGGAATCGCTTTACGTACCGCACCTTGACAAAGGTGTGTATTCAACACACGAAACGTTCCTGCTCAACAGGAACAACTGGGCGTCGCTGGTTTGAGAGAACCCCAGCACGCTACGGAAGGATTTCAACATGGCTCTCTTCAACGCAATCGGAGCCAACGGATGGCTCCTGGACACGGGCAACGATCACTACGACAAGTACCGCGAACGCATCGCGGGCGAGAGCGAGGAAACCGGGTCCCAGTCCCAAACGCAGAAGCCGCCACTCGGCTTCGGCACCGTCAGCGACCCGACTCCCGAAGCCGACGACAAGCCGGCTGACGAAGTCACCCCGACCTCTCAGGCCGACACCGAGTCGGCCAGCGAGAACGACCAAGACGAGGCCGCCAGTCAGGATGACGACGATCAAGTCCAGGCCGATAGCGATCGGCGCAGTGGCAATGGCAATGCCGGCGACGGCGAGCCACCCGATGGATCGTTCGTGCAGTCGCAGGACGACGACGATGGTTCGGACAACGGCAAGAAGGGCGTGCGATTCCGGCGACGGGTTGCTGCCGCAACCGTGGGAGTCGTGCTCCTTGCCGCAGGTCTGGTCCTCGGCGTCTCGGCGATCATGCAGGACGACGACGAGTACAACTACGCGCAGGTTGAGACGCAGACCGTCGAAGGCGAAGCCATCGACGCCAGCGTCGGCATCAACCAGATGCGCGAGGACGGCTCGCTCGTCGCAGTTCAGGACTTCGGCCAGGTTGACGAGGACGGCGCGATCGAAGTGCCGCTCAGCGTCGTTGCCCAAGACCGTTTCGCGGTACTGGGTCTCGTGGACATTCCGGGTACTGCTCGTGACATCGACCGACCCCTGCGGTCGGGCGACACTGCAGAGCTCCTCGTCCACAACATCGGCGACACCGACCAGTCCATGCGGTTCCGGGGCATGCTCGGCGACAACGGCTTGTTCGACGAAGAGTCGTTCGAGCTCTTGACCGAAGCCCAGGACGGCGACCTCTACGAAGTCGTGCAGGTCGAGCAGCGGATGGTTGACCAGGATGGCAAGATCGTTGCCGAGCCCAAGGCGTTCCTTGACGAGGATGGCGACATCCGCGTCGACGACGACAACGAGCCGCTGGCTCGCTTGGTCGTCACGGTCGTCCTGAGCGAGGTCGGCAGTGGTGGCGCGGTCGGGTACGCTCCGGAATCTCACGAGAGTGAGAAGACGGAGGTCACCACGACCACAACCACTGATACGACCTCGACGGCAACGTCCAACGTCGCCATCGACCAGTCCGCAAAGCAGGATGAAGGAAGTCGCTTCCACGCACTCGCTGACACTCACACGGTTCAGTGTGGCGGTTCAGCGTTCCTCATCACCGGCTTCTGGTCCCAGGAAGGTTCCCAAGGCATCCACGTGGATTCCCACGAAGGCTTGAGCCCTGAGGCTGCCGACGCTATCGTCCTCGCACTCGCGAACGACGACCAAGCAACGGTTCAGTACCTCACGGACGAGTTCTGCGAGCAAGAGCTTGTGGAAGGCGGTGCCGAAGAACTGACCGACCTACGGACTGGCGAGACCATCAAGGTTCACAACGCACTTCCCGAGGGTACGGCTACGGTCGAAGAGACCGATGACACCGCAACTCCAGACCCAGAGCGGGTCGAGGAGATGGGTGCGCCGACTCCCAACAACGACCCGAGCAAGCAGGTCGTGGCGACCGCCAAGGCGAGCGACCACGGCTACACAGCTCAGAAAGTCGTCTGCGACGAGGGTGACACCTCGTGCGAGGACACCGCTCCTGCGGCTCCCCAGCACGACATCGACCCTGAGGGCAGTGAGAACCGCGATGACGACGCGATGCTGGACTAACAGCGATACTCCTACCAGGTGACGTGGTTCCCCTCATTCACGTCACCTTTGGAGGATTGCGTAGGCTGGCACACCAACGCGTCGTTTGTGGAAACACGGAGCGCGGCTGGTCTGCGCGTGATTCCGAGCGGCGCCGACTGTATGCTTGAATAGTTGATTGGGGGGCCCGCCCCACCAATTATTATAAAATAAAATTTTAATTTAAAGAATTTTATTTTCTTTTTTTTAAAAAATT
>VXOY01000017.1 GCA_009839835.1 Candidatus Spechtbacteria bacterium SB0662_bin_43
CAACTAACAAAAGATAAGAAAATTTTGAGATCTTTCTTTAATGATGGATATTTTTTATATAATCTCTTAAAATCTTTTTGAAATTCAGGGGTCTCGCTACAATTCATCGTCATATTCCTTTTGAGAATAATTATCGTCTCTATAAAAAACACTCTCGTATGGAATCATTTTACCCTCTTCAGTGCCTATCCATGGGATGTCTCCGTGAGAGTAGTTGCGCATATATGTCGCTGTTTTGTCTTGAAAGCGAGATAATTCATGATCTATGTGTTCTTTTTCTTGAGCAGATAAAACGCGCATATCTGGTTCTTTATGCGGTAAGTATTTTTTTTGTTCATACTTGAAAAATTTACTTTTCACTTCTTCTATCTCGCCATCTTCTTTCATTTTTTCAATAAGAGACCCAAGTTCCACTGATGTGGGTCCGTGATGATTCTTGACGTATTTCAAGCCCATAAGATTCTCTTCATATTTTTCATAATAGTCAAAGTCAATAAAATACAGTATCTTATGAATCACTGTTTCACCAACATTGGGCTTGCTGCCTACTGTATTGAGAATGTATAAAAAAACTTGCTTAAACTTTTCTAAGTCCTTTTTTTGTACTCGTATTTCCATATCTTGCCTCCCAGACTCTGCGCTATCGTCATGAATAACGACCTTATGCGCAAGATCTTTCTCTTGCAAAAGGTTTGTTAAAGACAAATCAAACAAAGATGCAACCTTCTTTGCCTCTGTGATAGTCAAATCTCTGTTGCCTTTTTCTATCTCAATATATGTGGGACGAGACACACCAATAATAGACGCAACGTATTCTTGCGACATTCCCTTCTCCAATCTTTTTTTTATAATAAAATCCTTAAGCATGTACTCTAATAGTACACAGCAATAACACAGGTGTCAAATAATTTATCCACAAATAAGTAAAAAATACTGACGCCTGTGTGCCTCTTTCCTCCTCTAAGAGATCATTACCCTTATTAGTAAATATTTTCTCTGTAGCTGATAGCATATCACTTATCCACACCTTTTTGCTTCGCACACATAATCACCCTGTGGAAAAACCTACACCACATTTTGCGCTAATAAAATGAAAGAGCGCAAAAACACCTATTTTACGGCAAAATATCCCTCCTCCTGCCCTGTTGAAAACTGCCTCTTGAAACACACAGGGCGTAGTATGTATAATAAGAGAGTACCTGAGAGGGTATATCATTGCTTGTTATTTTTAGCACTCTTTGATTATTTCAATCTTGATTGGTGTAATCATTGGTGTCATAGGATAGCATAGTGGTGTTATATCTATGCTTTGGTGGTTTCCTACTACATTATCAAGACTAGTGTGATAAGAAACTAACATCTTGGGTACAAACCAAAATAATAGGTTAATGCTTTTTTGTTTATAAGGATAAGAAGAAAGCTGTAGTCAGGTTTTTTCTTCAATTATATAGGAGGTTTTGATCCTATGGAAAGAGGATGCAACTTAACACCAGAGCGGTATTGATTTATTGCAAAGATACAGGGTGACTCCTGTATTTTTGTTTTAAAACCTCAAAACCTTTTTCGCCAACAGTGCGAAAATTTTTTATTGCCACCTCTTTTATAGAATAGTGTTCTTTTCTGGATATGGTACTGTATAGAAATAATAGTAAAATAACTTTTCTATGAAAAAACTCTACAAGCAAGCAGGGGTGAGCATCGAAGAGAACGACTATCTTATCCCCCGCTACCGTACCATAAGCAAAACTGCAACCCGTCCAGAAGTGATAAACGAAATCGGCACATTCAGCGGTTTATTCAAACTGAAAAAATATACAAACCCCGTTCTTGTGGCATCAACCGATGGTGTTGGAACAAAAGTAATGCTCGCAAAACAGTACAATACTCTTGATACAATAGGACACGACATTGTGAATCACTGCGTCAATGATATTCTCACAAGTGGCGCAGAACCTCTTTTCTTCCTTGATTACCTTGCAACAAATGGACTCACAAAACAACAAAAATTAAAAATAGTACAAGGCATAGCAGATGCGTGCAAAAAGAATAACACCGCACTTTTAGGAGGAGAAACAGCAGATATGAACGACCTCTACCCAAAAGGTGAGTTTGACTTAGCGGGCACAATTGTAGGTGTTGTTGAAAAAAACTCATTGATTGATACCAAAAGCATCAAGCCACGCGACAGTATCCTCGCTCTTCCAAGCAACGGGCTTCATACTAACGGATACTCTTTAGCTCGCAAAGCTCTACCAAAGCGACTCAACAACAAAGATAGGACATTGCTTGGAGAACCCCTGAAGCAAGCACTGATGCGCTCCCACCCTTCGTACCTCAATGATTTGAAACCTCACCTTGCCGTAATAAAAGGAATCGCCCACATAACAGGAGGAGGAATTGAAGGCAACATCAAAAGAATCCTTCCCAAAAACACAATAGCAAAAATAGACAAAACAACGTGGAGCATACCGCCAATTTTTCAACTCATACAAAAACACGGCAAGGTGTCAGATAAAGAAATGTTTCAAGTATTCAATATGGGCATAGGAATCGCGTTTATCGTAAACCAAAGACACCGCAAGCAACTTATGCGAAAACTACCTCATTGCATTGAAATCGGATACATTGCTTAGAGCATAAACATAAAATATCTCAGTAAATGTTCTGCAAAAAAGAGACCCTGTTTCGTAAAGATACGAAACAGGGTATTGTGTTATGTAAAGATTTGACGAGTCAAGTATCTTTCAAAAATTTCTACCATATCTTTGACCTCATCAGTTCTTTCAATGAGCACACAGATAGCGGTTACAAATTCTCGGAGAATGGCTTCTGGATTATCTTCTGTGGGAAGCATAAGAAGATTCACGAACTCTTCAGGGCGTAGGTCGGCAGGTAGGTTGTCTGGCTCTATTTCCTTTTGTTCGAGAATCTTCATTCGAGTCACAAGCACTTCAAGTGCTTCAATAAACGTCATTGGTTCCATTCCAAGACGCAACTGTTTGGCTATGTCGTTCTGCGGAGCGTTAGACATTGTCAGTCCTTCCTGTTGTGCAGAACAAAATGTCTGTCTTACACACTATTATTATAGCATATACTGCCTTGTATCACCTCACTAAATGGATGGAGGGGCGTGGAATTGGTATCAAAAAAAAGAGCCTCGTGTGTAGAGGCTCTTTATGGTGCTCAACAAAGTAGGTGTAGAGACTTTATTCGCGTAAAAGGGTAATCGGTTAAGATTTTCTCAAGAGCATTCATTGCATCCTCAACAGTTTCGTACTCCTCGATGTTTGTCATCAGCACAAGGAAAGCGGCCGCGAACTCTTGACGGACTGCTTCCTTGTCATCTTCTTCAGGAAGCATAATGAGGTCAAAAAGCACTTCGGGATGTCCAGACAAGGAGCCTGGATCTACCTTCCTTTGTTCCAAAGCTTTCATTCGGATCAAGAACACTTCCGATGCCTCAGCGAGCGTCATCTGTTGCATGCGCTCACTGATGTCTCGAACAAAGTCCTGCGGAGTGTCGACATTGTCAGTCCTTCCTGTTGTGCAGAGCACGATTTCTACCTTGCTCACTGTTATTATGATAACACATATAAAACGCTTTCAAAATAAACAAAGAACACCATCGCTGATGGTGTTCTTTGGAAAATGTACGTAGCATAGAATCAACAAAGAGAACAAACCAGTACTACTTGTTGTGGGCGTTTACTTTTTTTATGAGCTCTGCTTGTTCCTCTGCTGCGTTGCGTATCACTCTATTCATCATTTTCTTCTTTTCTCCAGCATGCATTGCGCGATACGCGCGAGATGCACGTTCTGCTTCTGAGATGTTTTTGTTATTTTTTTTGAAACTAAATAGAGTCATAGATTTTATAACTACAAGAAAACAAGAATCCTTACTTCACCTCTATGCCCATTGAGCGGGCTGTGCCTTCTATGATTTTTACTGCTTGGTCTATGCTGTACGCTGAGAGGTCTTCCATTTTCTCTTCTGCTATTTTTTGTACTTGTGCTTTTGTGACGCTGCCAACTTTTTCACGCAAAGGGGTACTTGAACCTTTTTCTACGCCTGCCGCTTTTCGTAACAGGTCTGATGCAGGCGATGTTTTCAGCTGAAAATCAAACGTCCTATCTTCGTATATTGTAAGCTCAACAGGCACAACGCTTCCCCTTTTATCCTTTGTTGCCTCGTTGAATTGTGAAACAAAGTCACCGATGTTAATACCGTGCGGTCCTAATGCTGTTCCAACAGGAGGTGCGGGTGTTGCTGCTCCTCCCATAACTTGCAATTTTACGATTGTCTTTACTGCTTTTGCCATACTACACTTTTATAATCTGCAAATAATCTAACTCAACGGGTGTTTCTCGTCCAAACATACTTACTAAAACTTGCACCTTGCCTTTGCTCTCGTCTATCTCAGACACCTTGCCATCAAAATCCTTGAATGGTCCATCGCCAATCTTTACGCTGTCACCCACAACAACATCAATTTTATGGCGTGGCTCATCAACATTCAACTGCTTTTGTAACCCCTTGATGTCGTCCTCAGTAACAGGAATTGGTGTTGTGCCTGAACCAACAAACCCCGTAACACGAGGAGTATTGCGGACAACGTACCACGAATCGTCATCTACTACCATTTCAACGAGCACGTATCCTGGATAAATTTTCTCTTCAATAACCTGTCGTTTTCCGCTCCTGAAACGAATTTTCTTTTCTTTTGGAACAAGGACTTCAAAAATTTTATCCTGCATTCCCATAGAATCAATTCGCTGCCTGAGGTTATGCGCTACTGCGTCTTCGTAACCTGAATACGTGTGGATCACATACCACCGTCTCCCTCGCTGTATTCTCTGTCGTTGCATTTTTTCCATATATATGAAAATTTAAAATTAAAGAATATTCTGAATAAACCAACTAAACGCAAGATCCAGTACCCCCAAATAGATACCGGTAATAATGGAAATAACAATGATGAGCACTGCGTAGTTGAGCACTTCGTTTCTGGTGAGCCATGTGACTTTTTTCATCTCTGTTTGAACCTCTTTGAGAAAAATAATTGGATTTATCATTGTTGTATTTAAAAAACCCGCAAGGGTTTATTGTTTTTATTCTACACTACACACCCAGTAAGTCAATAAACATTATTCCACACATAGTATTGAAAAGGGGTATGACCAAGAGAACCAGAGGAAGTGTTGGTAGAGCGTATTGTTACACATACGCTATTGAAAAGCTGTACGGCAAGAGCGGTAGGAAGGGGAAATCATAGATGGAGTGGTGAAAAAAGATGAGAAAGAGAGTGGGAAGAGAGAGCGGCGTGAAGATGGTGAATTATGGGGGGATAAAAAGTCATACTATATCACAACAATGCAGTAATATGTATTGACAAGATATTATTATTATGTTATAATGCAATTAACAAACAGCGGTACTGCCTCACCACGAAAGGGGTCTCCCGATGATGCACCGCGAACACCTCTCGCACGACGATTGCGACGAAAAGACCTGTCAAGTGTATTGCGCCTATCGCAACAATCAGATCGAGCACGAGAGCATGGGCAACTACACCCTGGCGGAAACCTACGAGCAGTGCGCTAAGGAGGCTAAGGCCGAATGCCCCGCACACCAGTAGGCTGCCGCTCGCCCCCTGCGTGAAGGATCCTTCACGCAGGGGTTCTTCATGTCTATATATCCAGATTCTGCACTTTATCTGCGTGGGTTTGAATAAACCGTTTTCGGGGTGCTACTTCAGACCCCATCAAGATGTCAAAAATCATATCTGCTTCTTTTGCGTCTTCTATATCTACCTGAAACATCACCCTATTTTCAGGATTCATTGTTGTCTCCCACAATTGAGCGGGGTTCATCTCACCCAAACCCTTGTATCGTTGCAACGAAACACCCGGTACCTTTCTCGCAGCATCTGTGCCACCCGTTGATGTTGTTGTCTCGCTACTTTCCTGTGCCTCAGTACTGGTAGTGTCGTCCTGTGCTTGATCTGAGCTTACCTCACCCTCGCCTTGTTCTGGCGACACTTCTTCACTGTCTGTGTAATTGTTGACCACTATTTCGTCTTCGTTGTCAGAAGAAGGTGAGGAGGAGGAAGTGGAATTGGAGAGGGTGGAAGTAGAAGGAGAAGAGGAGGAATCTGACGAAGGAGTTGAAGAGGAAGAAGTCAACCGTTTCACAACATCATCTTTCTCTTGTTCAGTGTACACATACTCAATAACCCGCCCCTTTTGAATTTTATACAACGGAGGTTGCGCAATATAGAGATACCCTTGTTCTATAACTTCTGGATAGTAGCGATAAAACAGGGTTAATAGCAACGTACGGATGTGCGCACCATCCACGTCTGCGTCTGTCATAATAACGATGCGGTGGTATCGCAACTTTTGAATATCAAACTCTTCTGCGATTGCCGCTCCTAATGCAATAATCAACGAGCGAATATCGCGCGAACTCAGCAATTTATCCAGTCGTGCCCGCTCAACATTCAAAATTTTTCCGCGCAAAGGGAGGATTGCTTGAAATTCACGGTCTCTCCCCTGTTTTGCAGAGCCGCCCGCAGAATCGCCCTCAACAATGTACAGCTCTGACTCGCCTGGATCACGAGACGAACAATCTGCTAACTTACCTGGAAGCGTCATACCTTCCATCGCGCCCTTACGGATAACGGTTTCTCGTGCAACTTTTGCTGCTTTGCGCGCCTTTGCTGCTAATAAAATTTTCTCAATAATCTGTTTTGCGTCTTGTGGGTTTCTATCCAGATACTCATCCAAGCCCCCAGAAGTAATGGTCTCAACAGCGGTACGAGCCTCAGGGTTTCCTAATTTTGACTTTGTCTGCCCTTCGAACTGAGGGTCGGGCAACTTCACAGAAATGATAGCGTTCAACCCTTCTCGCACATCGTCCCCTGTAAATGTTTCTTTGTCTTTCAAATAGTTATTCTTTTTCGCGTAGTCGTTGAGTGAGCGCGTGAGCGAGGAACGAAACCCAGTAACGTGCATTCCTCCATCAGGGTTGTACACATTGTTCGCAAACGCCAATTCAACCCCTTGTACTTCGTCGGTGTACTGAAACGCAACATCCACCAAAATACCGTCCTTTTCCTCTGAAACGTGAAAAGGGGTAGGATGTTTCACAGTGCTTCCGTCTGTTAAGTGTCCCACGAACGAGACAACACCCCCTTCAAAATAGAACTGGTACGAACGAACATCCTCGCCTCGCTCGTCATAGATTTTAATATGTACTCCTTGTGTCAAATACGCCTGTTGTCGTAAGCGATTGATAATCGTTTTCCATCGTAACTCCCCTTCTGTAAAAATAGATGTATCGGGCTGAAATGTAATGCTCGTACCTGTCAGATTTTTCGGACATGTATCTACTTTTTTCAGTGGTCCTGTTGGTTCCCCGCGCTTGTACTCTTGAGCCCAGCGCACACCGTCTCTGCACACTTCTGCCCGCAGGTGCGAGGACAACGCATTCACAACAGAGACTCCTACCCCGTGCAATCCTCCTGATATTTTATAGCCTTCTCCACCAAACTTACCCCCTGCGTGGAGAACAGTAAGAACAGTCTCCAGAGTAGATTTCCTTGTCTTGCTATGTTTTTCAACAGGGATACCTCGCCCATCATCAGTGACATTCACTTTGCCGTCTTTTAGCAAAGAGATAATAATAGTGCTTGCGTGCCCTGCCATAACTTCATCCAACGAGTTATCCACGACTTCCCAGACCAGATGATGAAGCCCCATCTCACCTGTTGAACCAATGTACATTCCTGGACGTTTGCGAACAGGATCCAGTCCTTCCAACACCTGAATATCCTTTGCAGAGTAGTTGGATGTTGTTTTGTTATTCTTTGCCATAGAAAAAGTTTGTTTTATTACCGCACTTCCCAGCTCGGGTTTTGTTGAATCGCCTGTGTTACGAGCTCCATCTGCTCATCTACCTCCTGCGACAAGAGCGTGCGCTCTGGAGATTGAAACACCAAGTGAAACGCAATACTCAATACGTTGTCTTGCGCTATAGGGCGATAGTCAAACATATCTACATCATACAACACATCTCCTGTTGCGTTCCATAGTATGCTCTCAATATCTGCAACCCGAGTATTCAAGGGAACAAATAACGAGATGTCTCGCGTAATGGATGGATACTTTGAAACGGCTTGATATACCCGCTCGCTCCGTGCGTTTTGCAGTAATGGACCCAGTCGTAACTCAGCGGCAACAACTGTTCCTTTGATACCCAGAACGGTTTTGCTTGATGAAGCAAGAACGCCAACTGCGCCAATCATTTCGTTGTCAATGCTTATTCGTGCAGACTGCAATGGGTGAAATAACGGCATCTGACACTGACCTTCTGCTGTGGTACTGAACGGTTCAAACACGCCATCTCCTCCAACTCCCAAGCTATCACACAGCGCTGTAATAACGCCTTTTGCCTCATAAAACAGCTCTGTATCGTTTTCTTTGTCTTTCCGCGCTATGACGAGCGACACCAGATCCTCTTCGTGGCTCTTGCCTTTTTGCTTCAAAAACCCGTGCCCTACTTCAAACATCCGTACTGCTTCGTTGACATATCGTGTGTTGCGAAACGCTGTTATTGCGCCGTGTGGAATCAGCGAGGGGCGCAGAAATGGAAGAGAGTCTTGAATCGGGTTTTCCAGCTCCCACACCATATCGTCTGTCATACCAAACAGCTCCACCCACTCTTTTTTTACGAACGACACTGTGTGAATCTCGAAAAACCCATACGATACAATTTCTTGGGTAATCCTCCTCTTCCACGACCGAACATCGTTGCGATGCACAGGCGAAGAGAGAACGCCATACGGCATAGTAGCAGGGACTTTCTCGTATCCTGTTATCCGCGCTATTTCTTCGTACACATCGTACTCTGTTGTGATATCAAGACGGAACTCTGGAGGAACAACCACGATACTGTCACCCTCCCCTTCTATTGAAAACTCTAACGCGCGCAAGGTGTTCGTAACATTTTCTTCTGGAATCTCAACACCCAACAATCTGTTCAACCGTTGTGTATGTAGTGTGATACGAGGATTATGCGGCGTTGAATAATTCACATCCACAGCAGAGGTATCAACAACACCTCCTGCGATATCAGTTATCATTTTTGCGGCAATTTCAAGCGCCAAAGGCGCAAAACACGGAGGAACATCTCGCTCAAATCGCCAAGACGCATCGGTTGTGAGGCGCAATGCTTGAGATGACGCGCGGATAGATGACGGAGCAAAATTCGCAGACTCAATAACGATTGTTTTCGTATCCTCGCTGATACCAGACCTACTGCCCCCTTTAATGCCTGCGATCGCAAGTACACCATCGCTATCTGCGATAACGCCTATATCTTGATTCAAGGTATAGGTGCTACCATCCAACGCACGAACTGTCTCGCCCTGTTGCGCGCTCCGCACAATGATACTCTTTTTTCTGCTTGCTATCTTCTCGTAATCAAACGCGTGCAATGGTTGACCTGTTATGAGCATCACATAGTTTGCGATATCAACAATCGTGTTAATGGGTTGCAATCCCATTATTTCCAATCTTTCCTTCAGCCATGCAGGCGACTCCGAAACACTCACATTCTCTATTTTCACAACGCAGTACCTCCTACACAAATCTTTATTCTCAATACGAACATCAATATCAGGGTGAGTATCACGAAAATGAAGGCTTGCCCGCGCAGGCTCTTTCAACGAAGAGTTCAGCAATGCCGCACTATCTCGCGCAACTCCCATATGGCTTGCTGCATCGTGCGCCCTGTTTGGTAAAATATCTAAGTCCAACACAGTATGTTCTCCTGTGCCAGAAACGCCATCAGACTCGAAAGAGTGCATCGTCAAAAAATCTGCTAACTCGTTCGGAGCAGGAAGTTTTTTCTCAACTAAATCTTGAAGTAGCCCATACGAAAACTTCATAATCTATACAAATTGCTTCAAAAAACGAATATCACCTTCTTGGAATAGTCGCACATCGTCAATGTGGTATTTCATCATCGCCAACCTATCCCAACCCATACCAAACGCAAACCCTGACACTTTTTGCGGGTCGTACCCAACTACTTTGAGAACATTAGGGTGCACCATGCCTGCTCCTGCCATCTCTAACCACCCTGTACCTTGCCGCCTCATATCAACCTCAAAACCTGGCTCCACGAAAGGGAAAAAGCCAGGACGCAACCGCGTCTCAACGCGCGTGCCAAAAAACTTCTCAAAAAATTCTCCTATCACTGCTCTAAAGTGCGCAACGCTCACATCAGTACCCACCATCAACCCTTCAACTTGATTAAACTGAAAATGGTGCGATTGGTCTGTTGCTTCGTATCGAAACACCCTACCTGGAACAATCAACCGCAACGGAGGTTGATGTTTCTCCATATACCGAATCTGCATTGGTGAGGTATGAGTCCGCAACACATACCCTGCGTTCTTGGGTTTCAACCAAAACGTATCCCATAAATCTCGTGCAGGGTGATTAGCAGGGATGTTGAGCGCTTCAAAATTGTAATACTCTGTTTCTACGTGGGGACCATCGCTCACATCAAACCCCATTGCAACAAAAATATCCTCTATCTCCCACCCAACTCGCGTCAAAGGATGAACTGATCCTTTTTGTAGCGGTGTTCCTGGTCTTGTGATGTCAATCCACGCAGCGCCCTCCTCTTTGTTTTTGTTTGTCTCCAGCGCGCTTCGCTTTTCTTGCGCTGCTTTTTCAATATTTTCTTTCAATCCGTTCAAAAGAGAACCGCGCGTTTTCCGCTCCTCTATCGGCATACCAGAAAGAGCACGCAACTGAAGTGTAACGCGCCCCTTTCTCCCCAAATATGAACGAAATACCGTGTCCAATTCGTGGTATGTTGTTGAGCCCTGTATCTCGCTAATCGCTTGCGTTTTTATCTGCTCTAATTCATTATCCATCCTTTGTATTATACCTTTTTTGCACCACAATCACAAGCAGAATAATGAACTCATTATATCCCCCCGACGCTACAAAAGAAAAATGCTGATACCTTTCTTACTATACATATAAAGTGGGTGTTATCGCATCCTCTCCGTTCGCCCCACCCCTGAAAAAGCACAAGAGAGGGTTTTCTTTTAGTGTTTTATGATAGAAAATGATAATCATCAAGAACAAGGTAATAGAGTTATTATCCCTTAACCTCATATAAAAAGACACATCTGTTAAGATGTGTCTTGGTCGTCCTTCTCAAAAAGGCACCCCAACAGAAACACAAGGACGTATGTTCCAACGGAGATTGGGATAAGCAAAAGCAAAAAAGAACGTAACTGCTCGGGTCCGAGTGCTACGAACATCAACAGGGCGAATGTCATGCCTATCCAGGAAAGTACCATTTGCTGTGCGCGGCGTTTCATTGATCCTTCCTTTCTGTTCTAAATCCAATCTATCATAGTATTATTATTTATGTCAAAGGATAATCACCAGCAATTGTCTCTTGACACACACTCTGCTTCTATGCTACAGAGAAAGAAGCAGCAGGGTGTTGCGAAACCACCCACCTCGGCTTTCTGTTGTGATCCCCGTCGCTTCAGAAAGAATACGACACCCTTGCTGCCACCACACCTTTTTGAGGGTGTTTTTTGATTGAAGCCAACAACAATCCTGTTTTGATGTACAAGGATAAAGTATGGTACAGTATAGACAAGGTGGTGGGTACGCTCGACGTGTTCAATCAGCGTCTGCCCGCATCATGCTTACACGACACCCCATTCCGTGTGACCAACGAACGTGTATAGCCTGGTGTTGAACGTGCCCACCACCTGTCTCAACATCCTTGCGATGTTTTTTTATATGCCACCACCTATTATAAACACTACAAAAAACACTGGGGTTAGCAGTGTTTCAGAAAAACATAGTTCTACACTCTTGTGGTGCAGCATAATGGTTGCTACTCCTCTTTCAAGAGTTGTATAAGAATCTCACGCGCTTTCTGAGGATTTGCAGCACCTTTGCTTTTTGCCATCACAGTACCAATCAAAAATTTCACTGCGTTTTCTTTCCCCTTTTTATAGTCCGCAACAGCGTCTGGGTTTTCGGCAATTGCGCTACGCGCGTTACTGGTAATGCTTTTGTCATCGTGCTGTTGTCGCAGTCCGTGTTTCTCAATAATATCTGACGGATCACCCCCTGTGTGCGCCATCTCTCTCAACACGCGGTGTGCAACCGTGCTGGTGATTTCACCATTCTGCACCAACATAAGAAACTCGGCAAAATTTTCAGGGGTAATGTTCATCTTCTCGATCGTCACACCTTCGTCATCCACCAATGAACGGATTGTTTTGATAAAATAGTTCGTTGCTTTTTGGACAATATCGTCCTTATTCTTTATTTTTTCCTCGCTCCATTCTAACAGCTCTGAAATAAGGTGCTCGTAATAATCTGCCAAAGAGGGATTTGCGATAAAAATAGATTGTGTTGCAGTGTCGTGCCCATACTCTTGTGCGAATCGTTTGCGTTTTGCTTGCGGAAGTTCAGGCACACTCTGCTCTATAACTTCCCTGTCAAACTCACACTCTTTGACTAATCGTAGCGATGGAATGTCTGGCTCGGGAAAATATCGGTAGTCGCTCGCCTCCTCCTTGACGCGCTGTGAAAAGGTACGTTGCTTGTCAGGATCCCAGCCTCGCGTCTCTTGAATCACGCTCTCGCCTTTTCGCAAAATATCTGTCTGTCGCTGTATTTCGTACTCTGCTGCAGCCTCTAACCCAGAGAGTGAATTCAAGTTTTTTATCTCCACTTTTGTTCCTAACTGTGACACACCCTTTTTTGCCATTGATATATTCAATTCAACGCGCATAAGACCATTTTCCAGTTCTGCGTCTGAAACGCGTACATACCGCAAGATTTGTTGTAATTCTTCTGCAAATCTACGCGCCTGCAATGGATTATCCATCACAGGCTTTGTCACCAACTCCATAAGAGGAATGCTGGAACGGTTAAAGTCAATCAATGAGTGCTTGCCATCATCGCTGTGTTGCATCCGTGCTGTATCCTCTTCTAAGTGAATCCGCTCAATAGCGATTCGCTTCTCGCTACCATTGTGCTCTATATCAATATAGCCACTCTCTACAATTGGCTTGTCGTACTGCGATATTTGATACCCCTTTGGCAGGTCAGGGTAAAAATAATTCTTGCGGTCAAACTTTGTATCAATCGCAACTGCACCGTGCAGTGCAAAACCAACCCGCATCACGTACTCTATTGCTGCTTTATTTGGTGTTGGCAGGGTGCCAGGGTGCCCCATACACACAGGACAGACATTCACATTTGGCTCTTTTTCCAGCGGATCGTTCGTGCAATCACAAAACATCTTGCTCTTTGTTTTGAGCTCAGCGTGAATCTCAAGCCCCATTGTTGGAACATAGGTCTCTTGTGTCTGGTTACGCGACATACTATGTTCTATTGTTTCTCTCCTACTCGTTCCTGTTCTGCTGCTTCGTGTATTTTTTTCTCTATGTCTTGAATGAGTTTTGGATTTTGGGAAAGATGTGTCCTTGACGCGTCCAATCCTTGTCCCAGTTTTTCATCGCCGTATGTGTACCAAGATCCAGCTTTTTTCACAACAGCATACTTGACTCCTGCGTTGATTAAGTCTGCCTCGTACGATATGCCTTCGTTATAGAAAATATCAAACTCTGCCCTGCGGAACGGGGGTGCTACTTTATTTTTTACAACTTTCGCGTTCACCCTGTTGCCGATAATCGCGTCCCCGCTCTTTATCTGAGCACTCTTTCTCACCTCTACTCGCACAGACGAGTAAAACTTCAAGGCGTTGCCTCCTGGCGTTGTTTCAGGGTTACCATACACAACCCCAATTTTCATCCGCACCTGATTGATAAAAATAATGCAGGTTTTTGATGTAGAAGCAATGGCGGTCATTTTTCGCAAGGCTTTTGACATCAGTCGCGCTTGTGCGCCAACCTGTAAATCTCCCATCTCTCCCTCTATTTCTGCTCGTGGCGTCAGCGCAGCAACGCTATCAACAATAATAACTTCTATAGAACCGCTCCGCACTAACGATTCAACAATATCCAAAGCCTGCTCTCCTGTGTCGGGCTGTGAGACCAGCAAGTCATCAACATTCACTCCTATGCGCCGTGCGTAGTCAGGATCCAGCGCATGCTCTGCGTCAACAAACGCACACACGCCTCCTTTTTTCTGAGCTTCAGCAACAATATGGAGCGCGAGCGTTGTTTTACCTGACGACTCAGGACCATAAATTTCTATAATTCTCCCCTTGGGAACACCGTTGGCACCCAGTGCAATATCCAGCGATATTGACCCTGTTGGAATTGTTTCCACCTTCATAGTAGAAACAGATCCCATTTTCATTATCGCCCCTTCGCCAAACTTTTGGCGAATCTCTTCAAGAACAACATTAACATCTTGCTGTTGCACGTTGTCACTTTTACTTTTGATTTGTATAGTCGCTTTTCTTGGCATATACACTATTATATCGTATATCATTCTTGCATACAATAAAGGGTTCAATTCAAAACACATATAGCACTCCTCGTGTACTTGACAAAACCAAAAATATAATATATATATAGCGACACGCAACGCCCGCAACACACGAAAAGGAGGGCACAATGAGAGCAATGATCGCAGCGCTCGTCGTAATGGTCGGGGTAGCACTTCCACTCAGTGGATGCTCAGATTCCAACCCCGAAATCCCTGAAATAGAAGGGTACACACTACAAACCAACACGTCGTACCTGATCCATGAAAGAGGTTCTAACGACGTCTACGTCGCAAGAGTAACCGATGACGGTGCCGCCTACAAGTGGCTCATCCTCAACGAACACGTCTTCGAGTTGAATGGGTTCGCCTGGGACCATGTGTCATTCAATCTGGACGCACCGACGATGGATCATTTCACAACCAGTCCATTCGTTCGGGACGAAGACAGTGGGACTGTCTACTCTCTACATAGTGAACCCAACACGGATCACGGAACCAAGTTAGTGGTTGCACTCACGACAAGCGAGCTTGAAGAGTGTGGGGTTGACCTTGACTCAATACTCCTCGTCAACCCAGAGGGGCTGTCGCTGTACTACACGACAAGCGACATAGGAATATGGAACTGTGGCGACCTGCCCTGACCCGCACACCGGCGGGGAAATGCATAGCATTTCCCCGCCTTTTTCAAAGAACACACCATAAAAATATTCATTATTATAATACCAAAATACATCCGTATCTATATTGAAAATGTCACTATCTCTTGTTTTAGTGACATTTCACCCCCTCAAATGTCACTAAATCTTATTTTAATGACATTTCAAAAACCAAATGTCATTAAAATTTCAAAACGCGAGATTGTTACCACCTTTCTGTCGAAATCTAACCTCAGTTTAAATCTTCAATAAATTCGTTTATCTTATCTGCAATAGCTTTTCTGCGATACGATAGAAAGTCACGATAGTTATCCAGTTCCCACAGGTTTTTATCTAATGGTATGAGGTGCGACGTTAGAGCTTCTTCACCGTGTTTATCCAGCAGTTCTTGAAAATATACTTTTGGTTCTTTGTTGAAAATTTTCCTGTTTGTACCTCCTATCAAAAAAGTAAAGTTTGCTATTTCATTTATCTCGTATCTGTTATACTCTCTACCCATTAGCAGTGATTTGGGGAAAATATGATGATGTTCTATCTGATACTCAGATCCTATATTTGAATCTGATAACTCTGTACCATAGTGCCAATCCTTCATTCCTGTTTTTTTCATAATAATACGCAACATAGCAAATAATGGATGACCTGTGCGTTGACTCTTCACATCTTCGGGCAAAATATTGAACCTACCAACGCGTTGACGAAGTTGCTCTATCAATCTATCCAAAGCCTCGCTCTTGTCCTCTGTTCTGAATAGTATATTCAAATCCGCGTCTAATATACTTTCTGACGCTCCCCTGGAATAATGTCCTCGTGAATGAGCGAGATAAAACCAGCGCATCAACTTATCACGTTCTTCTGGGGTTATCTGACTATCACCATGCCTCTGGTCAAGAACCCAATACACCGCAATTGGCACCATAAGAAACGGAGATGAAAGATGGCTCAAAACATCAGTGCCTGAATTGTTTTTTATAAAATTAACCGCAAACTCTATACCCTGCTTAGCGGTTATCCAAGAATTCTTTAATTCATCAACAGGAATCATGCCGACTTTTTTAAATTGACACTGTCTTGTAACAAAAATCACTAATGCGCGGACAGGAATATTGGTGTCTATCATATACTGCTTATTGTCACCAAACCCTTCGGCAAAGGCTTCAAATTCAGACAGAAAACCTTTCCATTTAGAAGTAATTTGTGCTAAAGCCAAGTCCGATCCACGCAACCTTGTTCCCTTAGAATTGGTCCTCACAAAAACCTCAGCAACCTCTTCATACGGCATGCTTTGAGGCAGAACGTACATCGCATATTCATAATACCGTACCCTTCTTAGTTTCTGGAGCCTGCTTGAATACTTATCCCATCTACTATCGTCTGAGGTAAGACCTTTTGATTTTAAAATTTGACTCTCTAAATACTCCTTTCCTAAAATTTCAGACACGCGTACCCAATGGGGCGAAGCATTCAATTTATTAGTAAATACTGTAAATGTTCGGTGTTCAATTGTTTTCTTTTGCTCTTCATCTGGTTCTATCCCTTCAGTGTAATCGTCTTCCTCATTATCATTATTCATCTCTTGATCGTTTGCGAACACCACATCTTCATACAGTTCGTTAGGATGCTCTAAATTAAATAATAGATCAATAGGCTTTTGCCTACCACGTACCTGCACTTCTTTGCCGCACAGCAAAGCAAACAAAGAGGTTATTCTTTGTTGACCGTCAAGCAAAAGCAACTTTTGTTTTCCCAACGCTTCATCCTTTTGCTCTATTGCAAAATCTCGTGTTTCTATATTTTCATCTATTTGCCAGACAAGAATGGTACCAGAAGGATACTCTCTGTATAAAGAATCTAATAAGTCTCTCACCTGCGTTGCTCTCCATACATACGGACGTTGCATCTCTGGTAGCTTAATCTCTCCTCTTTCAACCTGCTGCACTAATTCATCAATTGATATATTTGTTTTCTGTGGACGCATAAATTGTAAATAAGCATTAATAAGAGCCACCTTTCGGATTCGAACCGAAGACCTCATCCTTACCATGGATGCGCTCTAACCAACTGAGCTAAGGTGGCAGTATGTATATCGTACTATAAAAATACTGTGAAATAAACAGTGTATATCAACCGTATAAACGAACCGAATCATTGCAAAAGGTGGATAATAATGCTATATAATAGCTGAAGTGGTTGTTGAAGACACAACCACCAAAACCCACAGGAGAAGTACTGTGAGCATTCCAACGCACATCACAGGCGCGTCCAGCGCGATGCTTGACGACCCCAAGACATTGGAGGAGATTGCCTCCATCAACATGCTTGCGTTTTCCGGGAATAACGCGGGCGACAACAACACACGATTTGCGAAGATGCAAATCAGGAGCAACCTGAGTAGCCCAGACTACCGCTACTACATCGCGTTCAGAGAGAAAGAAGTGGTCGGCTACATTGGCTGGAAAGTGCTTGGCGGGTTTGCCCGAGAACACCCAGTCATTGAGCTCGATCAAATCGCAATCTCTGAAAAAGCGCGAGGCAACAGGATTGCACCACGGCTCATCGAAGAAACCGTGCAAGACGCAGTGTTCGCCTTGACTGCGACAAACCCGCGATTCCAGCACGATTCACCTGTCCATCTTGTTGTTTGGACATACGCAGACAACGACAGCGCGAACAAGATCTACGATTACTACTTCACTGATGGCGTCAACGGAAGCCGCAACCAGTACGGCAACGACGAAGTCATGAAATCAAGGACTCTTGAGGCACCGTACAGCCTCAAAAAGCCGCATGAGTGATAGGCGTGATTCATTCACACCCTTCCACTCATGCGGCTCATTTTTTAATAATCTAACTTTCCAAAAATACTGCCTCCCCCTATATCTCGTAGCGGGTAAACTCTCCTACGGTGATTTTTTCACCAAGTTTCAAGATAACCTCTTCAATGCACTGTTGTATTGTTTTATCTGTGTCTTTGATAAATGCTTGTTCCAGTAAAGCAACGGACTGGTAGAACTTCTCCATTTTGCCTTCAATAATTTTCTCTATGACATCCGCTGGTTTACTCTCCTGCTCCATTTGGGCGCGATATACACTACCCTCTGCACTGGTAACATCAGCAGGTACATCGGTGCGCGCAACAAACTGAGGACTCATCGCAGCAATGTGCATTGCAATATCTCGTCCCAGCTGTTGAAATTCTTGTGTTTGTGCAACAAAATCGGTCTCGCAGTTGAGAACGAGCAAGACACCAATTTTATCACCAGGATGGAGGTAGGAAATAATTTTTCCATCGTTCGCGTCTCGGTCTCCTTTTTTCGTTGCAACGTTCATTCCCTGCTTTCGCAACTCGGAACGGGCTTTCTCAATATCGCCTCCTGCTTCGTCTAATGCTTTTTTCACAGCAACAATACCTGCGCCTGTCTCTTTTCGTAATGTTTGAATATCTTGTACTGACATAGTGAAGGGAATTAGGGATAAGGTAGAGATAAAAGTGTTATTGATAATCTTGTGCTGATGGAGTGAAGGGCGGGATGGGATAGGGTTATGAT
>VXOY01000012.1 GCA_009839835.1 Candidatus Spechtbacteria bacterium SB0662_bin_43
CACCTCAGTCTCTCAGTCTACTATCAGAAGGTAAACGCGGGAAGTCTAACAACGGAAGAGTGGGGTGGCAAAGGGAGAAAAGGAAGAGGAAAAGGAGGGAAGAGGAAGGATGGGAGGCGACGAGGAGAAGAGAAGAGTGGGAGCAGAATATGGGGGCGGTAGGAGGGAAAGGAAGGGAGTAGGAGGAATATGACGGAGAGGCAGAGGAGGGAGAGAAGAGCAGGCGCGGGGAGAGCCAACGAGGAAAAGAGAAAGAAGGTTTATCGCTTGATGGGATTACCCTCAAGCACAGATTGTATAACAAGCAATGAGCACTCTTGCAAGGAGGATTCAAAGAGCGTGCGTATTGGAGCGCCAAGGGGTGTTGTGACAAAGTCGCTCGTTGCTTCTTTGATCGCCTGTTTTGAGGTGTTAGGAGGGAGCACGCCAATGCGAAAGCGGTGGAATCGTTTTGTTTGGAGTTCATCAATGATATTCTGTACTCCTTTATTGCCTGCGCTCTGGGAGTTGAAGTTCACGCGGATTGTTCCTAAGGGCAAGTCTATCTCGTCATGAATGACCCATATCTTTTCGTATGGAACATCGTATTGCTTTTTGAGTTTGCGCACCACTGTGCCTGAAGCATTCATAAAGAGCAGTGGTTTTACAAGGAGGATTTGTTGTCCATTGTACGATGCTGTGTAGAGCGCGTACTCTTTTCTGTGTTCTTCTTGGAGGGGAATGTCTTGTTCTTTGAATGCTTCACGGATATAATCAATAACCTCAAAACCTGCGTTGTGTGGCGTGTGTGCGTATTGTTTTCCTGGGTTACCCAATCCAGCAATAAGGAGGTCGGCGGTTTTCTGAGTCTTAAAAAGGAAAGAAAAGTTCATTATTATTATGATTATGTCGTTGGTTCACTGAGAGGTGTTTCTATTTCTGGTTGAGAGGGGGGAAGAGAAGCTGATTGTTCGTTTGAGAGTATTGTTTCAACAAATGACTTGATATCACGGTAATTTTCCTCACCTGCTGTTGGAATAAGGGCATATACCTGAATATATCCGTAGAGCATCCTCTGTGCTGGTTGTAAGAGGTTATTTTCGGGTGTGATGCTGTATAACTCAATATTGTCTGATGTTACGCTCTTACTGAGTTCAAAGACACCAAAGTAGTCCGTTATACCGATGTTTATTGATGCATGATCCGCTATGATGGCGTATGCTTCGGTTGCCTTTTCAAGGCTACCTAAGAGGTTTCCTTGCTCTATTTTTTCAAGAAGTGCTACAAGTACCTTTTTTTGATTATTCATTCTGGTAAAATCGTTGCCTGGCACTGAGCGGTCTCTTAAGTATGCGGTGAGTGTTTCTCCAGAGTAATGAACACCGTCTATAGTAATACCATCAAAGAAGTTTGCCAGATCTTCAATAGCAATGAGGTCAACGACAGCGATATAATGTATGGTTTGTCCTGTTATTTCTTCTACTTTTTCTTTTATCCTCCCTGTTTTTTTGTGGTCGGGTTCTGCTGTACCTCCATCTTGTTTGTAGAGTTCGTTGATTTTTGTGAACTCATTGTCTGTGCCCCTAACCCAGAGGTCTCGCGGAATAGAAAAGATAAAAGATGGACGTTCTTTTGTGTGTGAGAGTGATATGAGCATAATGCTATCTGTTAGCTCTCCTGATTTATGACCTGGCCCACCAATACCTAATAAGAGTGCGTTCGTGTATCCTTCGGGCGTTTGTTTGAGGGAAGAGAGCGGGTTTTTGGGAAGAATTGCTTCTCGAATTTCTTGTTTTTCTGTTTCGTCAAGTCGTGAGACCATTGTTGAGAGTGATTGAACAACAAAGAAAATAGACCCGCATACAACAATGACGAGGAAAAGCGTTATCGGCAATGTTGAGGTTTTTTTTGATTTTCGTTCCATTTTTATATTATAACACAATCTTGCACTGTGGTGTAGGGCAAAGCAGTGAGCAATGCACAGCACATTCTGCTATTGACATATTGTTATAATAATGTATAATATTCTTACAAAAAGTCAGTAAAGGTGTGGCGTTTACATCTACTGGCTCTTTGTGGCAGGAGTACATAATGCTCGATTACCTACAATACTTCATTGCCGTGCTAGCGTCTCGGGCAAAGGGGCAGCATGGTAGCGGAGAGGAGTGCCTTGATCTCTCGATTCGCTCTACGCACGACTTCCAAACGTATAGTGCCCTTCTTCATTCCTGTTGGGAAGAATCAGAGTACGACGCGTGGATTAAGTGGTGGGAAGAATCGGAGCAAGATGAATGGAGTGAGCGGGACGGAGTCGAGTCGTACGACAATGCTTCTGTCTTTTCATTGGCAGAAGATTCATCGTCTTACGAATGGGCTGAAGATCTCCAGGAGCGCATGGAGATAGAGTCTATGTGCTCGTACAAATCGACATTCTCGTCTGTTGCTTCTCCGGAGCCGAGACGATGGTGGCGAAAAACGATTCCTGTTTGGAAGATGGATTACTACCAGATTCCCGAAGCGGGACGTTTGCGCCTTGGGTTTGGGCAACGGAAGATGAACTCGTATGGGCACAAGAAGCGCTCCAAGGGGAGGCGGCGAGTCGAGAGCATCTGTCGACGGGATGACCCTGCAGCTTATCCAGACTTTGTGCTGGAGTGTGGGTGCGCACCAGAAGATCGGTGCGATTGTCCTGCGTGAAAGGAGAGATATGGTCCTGTGCGCTGTTCTTCAGGGAACAGCGCACAGGGCTTTTTCAATTGTAGGCAAAATAAGGTTTTCTTTTTTTTACACTACAGGCAATAACAGGTTTTTACTTTTTTGCCTCAGAGTTTATGCAAGAGAAAGGATTATACTTTTTTGTGCCAAGGTCATCTATGAGACAATGGTATTTATGGTAGTAGTATTCATGCACAAAAAAGTATAATCCTTTCTCTTTTCATTCAGTGCGCTCAGTCGTAAAAACCTGTTAAGGACGAGAGGGTAGAGTTAGGAGAGAAGAAGAGGGAGGAGGGTAAGAGGGTAGGATGGGTTGAGGGAGGAAAATGAAGTAAAGGAAGAGGGTGAGGAAGAGAGAGGTACAGGAGGGTATTGTATAGTACCTTGTGGGTAGGTAGTAGATATTTGGGTGATGCCAAGAAAACCAAAAGACACCCTTGTTTTGGGTGTCTTTTGGCGATACAGACTTAGACTGTGTCGTACTCAGTAGAAGTGAGTTTACGGTATTGTCACTGTTATTGGGGTACTCCACTCTGATGTTCCAGGTGTTAGTGATGCAAGGTCCGTGGTTAATGCTTGTGCCCGTACCCGTACCCTATATCGCTGTCCGGATTCTGGGTTTGCCGTTCTTATATCTACTTCTGCTGTTGTGGTTGGAGAGTCTATAAGCGTCGACAACCATTTTTCATCCGTCGTTGGACAGCTGGTATTTCCTTCATACTCGCACCAATCAACCTTGTATGAAGTTGTGCCCACTGATCGTGTATAGAACACTGTTATGCTTTCTCCATTATTGGTGGTGTCTATTTGGGTTAAGCTTGGTGCAAGGACTGGTGTTGAAAGCTTTGTTCTTGTCTGGAGGATTGTTGACCATGGACTTTCTGAACCACCCAGCGTTGTTTTGACCCGAACATTATATCGCGTACCTGGTGTAAGGGATCGTAATCTCAGTTGTGCTACTCCTGGTCGTTGTGAGATCGTGTGCACAATAGCGTTGTCTGCTGTTATCCATTCTCTATTGGTACAGGTATTTCCTGTTGAGGGTGAACAGTACTGTGCTTCGTATTGAGCAGATTGGATTGAATCCCATTCTATCGTGAGTGTATTGGTTGTTGGTGGGTTTAGTGCCGAAAGTCGTAGGGTGGTTGGTGCTTCAACCGATCGTTTGGTTACTACATTGCCTATGACAATCCACTGTGATTGTGGTGGTGTAGCACTTCCTCGTACTGCTCTGATTCGTATATCGTAGCTTGCGTTCTGTACAATACTATTGCTATTAATCACAGTAAAGGTATGTAGTGTTTCGTGTGATGAGGTAGATGTCGTAGTAATCGTCTTCCAATCGGTACCTGAACAGTGTGAGGATGTTGCAGTGCCAATAATGTCAGGCTGGCACGCTTCTATCTCATAGGCGAGTTCAGATGTATCTTTTATTCCTGATGGTTGCGTCCAGCTGAGCGTGATGCTAGTTGCTGTTGTCGTTGCTTTCAGTGAACGTGGGGGATTGAGTGTTGTAGTGGCTGGTAGTGTACTCGACCAAGCGCTGAGTTGATTGTTTTTCAATGCGCGCACTTGGAATTCATACGTTATTCCTTGGTTGAGCCCCGAGAATATTGCTTGTAGAACTGAAGGATTGGAATTCTTTGGCACTACAGAAAGCCTTCCTTGTGCCCAATCGGAATCGCCACTTTTACGGTACTCTATTTGGTATTCTGTGTCTAATGCTTTTGTCCATTCAAGGTGGATTGTATTGGTAGTCGGTGGGTTACTTGTAGATACTACAAAGCCTGAGACAACTGGTGTGATTGTCGTTCCGTGAGCTGCCATATGGACATCGTCTGTTGTTACCCATGTGCTGTATCGGGTTGGGTTAATCTGTGTGTAGCGTATTCTGAATCGGTACACTTTGTCTGCGTCCAAACCAGATATGTTTGCTTCTGTTGATTGCGAGGTAAGAGCAGCAGTTAATTGTGGTGTGCCGGTAGTAACTACATCACTCCATCGTGCGCATGAGGTTCTGTCTGTTATGTCGCAGTACTCTATTTCGTATCTATGAATATTTGCGCTTGATACTGGAGTGAGCCATCGGAGACTTGCTTCTGTAGTACTGGTGGTCCATACCTGTAAATTGTTCAGCCCTGCTCCAGAAAGGGTGAACGTTGCTCTGTCAGAAGTTGCGTTGAGTGCGCGTAGTCGTATATTCCATACACCGTTCCATTGATCGTTGCTGAGTCGTTTTGTAATGAGTTTTACGGTGATTGTTCTTGGGTTGATTTGTCTGAGCGATAGCGGAGTAGAGAGTCGAATAGGTGCGATAAAACTAACTCTATTATCGGTGACCGTGCTGCTACTCAGTGACAAGTATCCAATTCGCGTTGTTTGGTCGTACAGCTCAATTCTATCAATAATGTCCCATGGATTGTTGTTACTTCCACTGACTCTTGAGAGAAGTACGTTTATGGTTTTAATCTCTACTGCTTCACCGTCAACAGAGAGTGTGAATTGAGATACCTCGTGTGTTGTTCGTGGGGTAATTATTGTATTGTCTGGTGCTATGTGTTTGGTGAGTGATACCACTCCTGCCTTGATGAATGTCATCCAATTACCGTCAAGAGTATTTGATAGCGAGACAGCACTGTTTGTGAGATTTACCCGTGTGAGTGAGGCACGGATCTGTGCCCCTGAGCTATACGAGTATTGCGTGGTGTCTTGTTGTGGAACATCTATTGCTACCTTGAATGTTTTTTCAGCGCCTCTGTTGAGTGCTCTGTTGAGGTTGTTGAAAGAGACATCAGTTGAGGCTGTTGGTGAGAGTGTCGGTGTGTTTGTAATTGTTTGGATTACTCGGTTGTTTTCGATGAGGTATATTTTTCGGACAATGTTGTTGAGCGTCTTGCCAGTACCCAGTTGGTTTCCTGTAAGTCGTACCGTGAACGAATCTATAGTGTGGTTGGTAGCGCTATGGTTCGCAACCCTGAACTCTAATAGCTCTACTTTATTGTTTGTCTGTTTTGCGGAGAAGGTTTGTGCTTCAGGGTTGTTCTGCCCCAAGGTAGAGTACACTGTGTCTCCTACAAAGAAGTTTTTTGTAGGATTGTTTGTGTTGTATTGATCAAGATCATTGTTCGTGCCCTGTATTCCTTGACTTGGAACAGATAATCGCCATTCTTGTGTTGGGGAGTTTGCGGGGTTGCTGATAGTTTGGATCTGGATTGTTGCGTTTTTATTTCTATTTTGCGAGATAGGAATGGATAGGTTGTCAAACAATACCGTGTAGGTGGAGCCGTTTCTGGTGTATGCAGAGCTCGTTGATAGAGTCTTTGTGTAGGTTCGTCCATCAACCAAAAGGTTCATCTGTCGGAATACTCCGTAAGGTTTATGGTCTGCTCCTTGAGGTTCAAGTGCTACCTGTATTCGGTGAATACGGGTGTTGCTGTGGTTAGCGGTCATTTGTAGTACTCCAATATCAGTAAGCGTTGTTGTTGTGATGTGCGGATTAACAGGTTCAGGTAAGAAGGCGGTTGCAATACTTCCTGGGCGTGCAATTGACAGATGTGCAGTGTTGCGGGCAGTACCTGTGATAAATCCATTTTCAACAGGTTGGTTGTTCGTGCTGTATCGCAATCTCATGCCAGCACTTGGAATCGTTGTTGTGATATCAGTGTTTCGTGCTGTAGATTGTGGCTGAATGTTTGCCTGAACAGTAACAAGAAGATTCTGGTTTGGTCGTATCTGACGGTTGAGGTTTGGGAAAGTGAATATTGAAGAAGGATTGCTGGCGTTCACCATTTGTGTAGTTCCCAGTCTTTGCGAGCCTACATATAACGATACAGAGTTGATGTTGTCAGCTATGTAGCGCGTGTCTGGTGGTTGGATTCTGACTTGCAACGAATCAAGAACCACTGTCTCGTCCTCTTCTCCTGGTGCTGTTTTGTTTGAGATAGAGGCAACCAGTAAGTTTTTGTTCTGTGCACTATCCGAGTCAATCGTTATTCTGTTGTTATGCCCAATAAGGTATTGGTTGTACTCGTGGTTTACGGTGATAAACGGTATTTTCTCTTTCGCTACAGTGAAGATGCGTGCTGCAGGTGTTTTGTACTCTTCTGCGTATGTGCCCACAAGGTCAATTTCTTCCATAGCAACAGACCACTCTTGGAAGTGTTCGGTTGTTAGTGATGTTTTTGTGTGAACTTGTACTGTCAGTTGTTCTGTTGTGCCTGCTTCTATAACAACATCGGGAATAAAGTTGAAGTGTATGTGGTAGTCTTCGCCTATTTTTCGTACTGCTGATGATGAAGATGTTGCTATTTTTTTGACGCTGGATCCGTTGAGGAGTAGTTCAATGTCGGTAAACGAATCAGCAAGATTTTTGTTTTTTGAGCCAGAGCCCCGTGGGCTAAGGCGGAGCGTCACGTCGTCTATGGTAGAGTTATTGTCGGTGGATCGGAGCGTGAACTCTGCAACCTCTCTCTGTTGGTTTTTGCCTATTTCAATGCCGGTAATGTTTGATGAGAGCGTTGCTCGGAATGACGCGTCTTGGTTTGTTGTGACAGGAGTTGTTGTACCTTGCTGTGTTGGTGTGCCACGGGTAATAGTGTTGAAGTTGGATACCGTAATAGGAGTGCCTGTTCTATAGAACGTTGGACCTGCCTCAGTGCTATTGATCTTGTAGATGGAATCCCAATCAAGCCCCAAAGACTCAAATTCTTGTGGCGTTACATTGAGGTGGTGTTTTATTCCTGTGTCTGCGTTTGGTGCAGAGGTGAGGTAGTACACTCTTCCATTCACAGGTGCCCCATTTGCATTTACCTCTACGACGAGATGACTGGTCGTGTGTTGATCTATTGTTGATTGGTTTACGGTCTTGATGTTGTCCCACGAGAGGTGACCATACGAGTTAAAAATCTCAGGGTTCAAAATGAGACGTTTGAACCATTTATTATTGATGTACTTTACAATATATACATCAGGATTTGATGGTGACTTAATGAGGTCTCCATCGTAGAGACGTATGACGTCTTGTGTTGTCTGCGCTGTTGTCTGCGCTGGGGATAGCGCCACAACACTGCCTATAATGGCTAAAGCAACTACGGTTGTTATTGTTGCAATAACCGTGGTTGCTCTTTCGGTTTTGAGTTTGGTTTTCATAGTAATAATTTAAGATCAAGCACTATTATGATGTGTTAGTGATAAGATACAGATGTATTCAGCTCTTATGATACCACATTTATTGTAGGTATCATATAATGAGTAGAATAAGCTATAGTACATTTCATCCTGTATTATATCAGTATCACAAAAGTAATGCCTGTGTATTAAATATAGTACAACAACGTACTAAATAAAGAATATACAACATAATTTAAAAAAAAGCAATACCTTGTGACCAAAAAGTTTCTTTTTGCTTCTCTATCCCTTGTATTTTTATAGGTATGATAGTATAACGAAATATACTTATTATTAAATGAGAAAAGATAGTAGCTATGGAAACATATGGTTTATCGTTGCGAAAAGTTGGAGGATACGGTGTTCTTATCGTCAGTGTTATTGCACTGTTCGTTGTACTATCTCCTTCAACGCACGCAAAAGAGTATAGTTCTTTGAAAAATGATTGTTTGGTTTTGGTAAATAAACAAAATCCTCGCGATCTGTCTGGTGCTTCGTGGGTACCTTGTTATCCAGGGATGCCAGAACACGCTCCTGTTACAGGCACGAAGATTGTTGGCGTTTCCAAGCACAGCGCAGAGAAATACATTCGGTCGTATAGTGAAAATGACCTCACTCCTATTCCTGACCCGCAGGTAGAGCAAAAGTATTACGTGAAGGATTTAGACAAGAGTGCTCCACGTGTACCTGCAAGGTCGGAAAGCAGGTATTCGCGTAGTGCGTATGTGCCACAGCACAGCAAGGGAGCAGGTGCGGTCTTTCACCCTATTCCATCAACCTCAACAGTACCGCAACGTGTAGGTAAGGATAGTGTACCTTATATATATAGGGTTACAACAACAACCACGACTTCTTATCATAAGCCAGCATCACAGCAGAGGAGTTCAGTGCAGGAGTCATCCAGACGTTCTTCGCATCGTGCGAGCGAGTCTGTCAAGAAACCACCATATATGATGTACAGGGAGAGTACCAGCACATACTATGCTTCGCAGTACAAGAAGTCAGAAACATCTACCCGTTCTGAGAATGGGCGAGTGGTACGCACAAGTAGCTCTTACGAAAGGAACGTTACCAAGACAACATCAGAGACTAAGACAACGGTTCGTGTAGCACCAAAGAAAAAACCTGTTGTTCAAAAGCCATCTGTGAAAAGCCCTAAAAAATGTCTGTTGGTTACGCGCTATAGCGACACCTAAAAGGGAGAGTGTTCTCTTCCATAGCAGACAAAGAAAAACTCGCATTATGCGAGTTTTTCTTTGTCTCACAACAGAGGTGCAATGAGTGCCTATGGCGTCTTAACCTTGCTTTTTTATCAAAAATATGATATAAGGAGATGTCTTTTGTCAAGGGCAATTACAGAGCAATGAGAGATGTGTGGCAGTGAGGTGAGCAAGGTAGTGTTGGCGTACTGGATGAGAGTAAAATCTCCAGGGCAAGCACTGAACGATAACACAACACAGAGACGCAAAAGATACTTATCATTGATTGAATATATGAAAAACATTGACTCAATACTGCAGGCGGGAAAATCTATAAAAACATTACTCGGGGTATTTCAATCCCTGTTTCTTTTTGTTCCTAAGTGTGCAGATACTTTGAGCATAGGAAAATTAAGCTCCAATAAAAATAGCAAGCAAAGTAAAATCGCTCTGTCGTTTTGCTTTCTTATTCTTATTGGTGTTGTGATATTGGTGGTTGTTTTTACGACACCAAGCACGCAGGCAAGGGAGTATATATATATAACAAGTAACAATACTGGTACTGTATATAACATCCCACCATACTGGGGGCAGTCTGATACGCACAGCATACAGAATAGGCAAATTGCAACATATGATACAAGAAACCGAGATGCAACGTGTAAGGTGCTCTTGAAATCCAACGCAACAGAATCAGGGTATATGTGGACTACGTGTTATTCAGGGATGCCAAGCAACGCGCCGCAACGAACAGTACTGTCTGATAGCAACAGCAACAATAGCGCACAAAAAACAGCACAGAATAACAGGTATAACACGGTGAGAAGGGACGTTCCTTACCTTTCATCGCAGAGCATTGCAACACAACCAAGGGTTCCCAACAGCGAGGTGGCGTACAACAGAACAGACACTGGAAGGAGCAACGCACAACCTGCTGTATCAACGTTGCCGTACTGGAAAGAACGCAACCAACTTGCAAGAAGTATGGTAGTCCAGTTACCATCAGGGGCACACTGTAAAAGGTATGCGACTAGTGAGTACGGATGCTTTCCATTGCCAGGGAGCCCCCGCGCGTACAAATGGAATAGCTACTCAAAAGGAACTCACTTGGACGATGGCCTCGTGGCTCCTCGAGACCACCAAGCAATTGACATCTATGTCTCAAAACACACCCCTCTCTTTTCTGTGTGGGATGGAATAGTTACAGCATCGTACCACGAGGAAATTGGAGGCAATACTGTATTGATTGAACACCCACAAGAGCGTTTGACCACTGTATATACTCATCTCCACTATAGAGGAGTGAAGGTGGGCGATATTGTAAAGGCAGGGCAAGTCATTGGGTCTGTTGGCAGCACAGGACGTACGCCCAACGATCATTTGCATTTCCGTATTCACGACACAACACAGAGAGCATATCAGATTAGCAGGTGGGCTCCTTTGACCGAGTACGAAGTCGTGTCCCTTGCACCATTTCGCGGTATTCGGAAAGGGAACTTTCATGGCGAGCATTTAGTGGAACATTTGTAAGCACGACATCGTAGAGCGTATCTATGAGAAGAGTGTTTATAAAGACAGCACGAATCAAACAAAAAGAGTGAGACCGCACTTTTTGAGATACCAACTCTGTAGATCAACAAAAACAGGGCATTGCCCTGTTTTTGCTTGGGGATAACTACAGAAAGCGGGATATATGGTGGAGGACGTTTGGTGTGGTATAGTGAGAGTGCAAGAAAGGCGGTGTCAGTATGCACCCGAAGGCACGGTAATGACGGTGCCCGTCATCGTTGCCCTCCTGCTGTTCGTCCTGGCAACGTTTGTTGTCGGCAAGAAAGGAGGAAAACGCCACAACGGATAGTGTGGCGTTTTCTTTTGGTTTAGGGTTGTTTCTTTTTACAGCACAGAAGCAACGATACTATGGATAGAGTTGAGACGTCTCCTTTCCGCATTTTTCACCAACTCCTATACTATTAGAAGCAACGATATGTGGATAGAGTACAGTTGTTTTTTTGTGTGCGTGTTTTATACTAAACACAGCACTTTTATTCTTTACTTGAGAACGTATTGTGAAAAAGCACAAAAAGTATATACCCCATGAGGTTCATTTCTTCTTTGCGATGTTTGCTCTTGGAACATCAATTTTAGTGATCTTGAATCAGTATTTTCATGAAGACGAATCGTTGTGGGATGTTATAGATCCATTGGTCATCATTGTTTTGTTGCTGGTGACAGTCTTCCATATCTTTGAAGGCATTGAAGAGAAAAGCAACAACAAGAAGAAGAAATAGGATTACTCCATATCAAAAAACCTGCAGAGCAGGTTTTTTGATATGGGCTGTTTTGTAGTAACTGTTGCTCATCAGGGGCAATAGCTTTTTTCTTACTGGGGTTGAAGGAGAGGAAGGAGTGAATCTGCTGTTTTATCTATAGATTGAAAGACTTCTGCATCACTGCGTTCTATCCTTGCCTATAGATTAAGAAACAGGCAACAGCGAATAAGAGAAGATGTGGATAAAGGAGTTGTGTTGAAGTATATATATATACTTAAGGTAGGGTTCCCCTGGGACCTCTTCACCTGCGGGCGATCGTGTCTTGTTGTAAGCGTACTGCTGGGTGCACTTCAATGGCTTTGAACAGCCACGTCGTACGACAAAAATAAGGAGTGTTTACTCATCAACTCAGTATCCACGCCGCCCGTGGGCGAAGAAATCTCCTCACAAGGAGGTTTTTCTGATTGTAGTCCACCCACAAAAAAAGACCTCTCGCCAAGAAGACTTTTCTTTGCATACGCGCCAGACCCGCAGGCGAGCCTGCACAAAAAACATCCCCTTCAGCAAGGAGGTTTTTTCTTTCACCCAATTTGCAGGTGTGTTTGTGCCTGCGCAAAAACAACCCCTCCAAGGAGGTTTTTCTTTCAACGCCATAACTCGCTTGATTCATTCCTGAACAAAACACCTACTCCGAAGGAGGTTTTTGGGACAGGTGTAGCAACAGTGGAGGAGAGGTGTATGCAGAGAATATACTATGTGGTTTGTGAAAATGGTATGATAAGAGATAGTATGAGCAACGGAGATAGGAAACATAAAAAATGGAGACCGCGAGACATTTTGTCAGTGCCTCAGTTGGAGGATTCGCATAAGGATTACGAGTTGATTTATGAAACAGACGAACAGTTATCTGAAGATGGCGATGTTACATTATCGTACGATTTACAGAATAGTTCATACGAGGACACGTTTACCGAAGAAGACGAGGACAAGGCAAAAGCGCTCAAAACCATATCGTCTCGCATAGAGAATACTCTTGTAACCCAGTCGTCGTTTGATGCTACCAAAAAGTATCGCATTGATTACCAAAAAGAACTCAACCCAGAACAGTGCATTGCCGTGTCTGTGTTAGACAAGCCTCTTCTTGTAATTGCAGGAGCAGGAAGCGGCAAGACACGAGTTATTATCTATAAGGTTGCGTACCTGATAGAAAACGGGTTTGACCCAAGCAGCATTGTTCTTTTGTCTTTCACGCGGAAGGCATCCAGCGAGATGATAGAAAGAACGCATACCTTATTGCAGAACGATGCTGTAAAAAGGGTGCGCGGTGGCACCTTTCACTCGTTTGCAAACAGGACGCTCAGAAAGTATGGTGCTATGGTGGGCATACCGTCTAACTTTACTATTATAGATGTCAAAGACGCAGAAGACATCATTGATTTACAGAGACAGAATCTGGAGATAAAAGCAGATATGAGGGACGGATATAAGTTCCCTTCAAAATCAACGATACAAAAGATGGTATCTCGGTCTCGCAACACCGAGCAATCACTCAAACGGATTGTGGACGAGCAGTACAACTCAGATGTTTTTTTGAAAGATATAGAGGCTATCTACGCCAGTTTTCAAACCTATAAAGAGAAGAAGAACGTGTTAGATTACGATGATTTACTGGAAAAGCTACGGGACGGCTTGAAGAACAACGAACAGTTTCGCGCAGCAATACAGCGGTCAATTCAGTACGTGTTGGTAGATGAGTACCAAGACACCAACAATGCACAGCGAGAAATAATAGAGTTGATGGTTGGCAACAGGAGCTGTGTAACAGTGGTAGGGGATGATTCGCAGAGCATCTATGCGTTCCGAGGAGCAAACTACGAGAATATTTTGCGGTTTTCAGAGTCGTTCCCCCAGGGTGTGTGCGTAAAGATTGAAGAAAACTACAGGAGCGGAAAAGAGGTGTTGGATTTTACAAACGAAATTATTAAGAACGCTCGGATTGGTTTGAAAAAGAAACTCCGCCCACAAAACGCAACAGGTGTTTTGCCTGTTATCAAACGGTTTGATGACGCAAACAGGGAGGCAGAGTATATTGCCTCAACAATACAGATGTTACGACAAGAAGAGGAAAACAGGTACTCTGATTTTGCGGTTCTGACACGGACAAGCTGGGTATCGGGTTTTGTTCAAACAGCATTGATGCGACACAGCATTCCCTTTATCGTGGTTGGAGGGATAAAGTTTAGCGAGCGGAGGCACATCCGCGATGTGCTTGCGTTTCTCCGCGTTATCCAGAATCCTGTTGATGATGTTTCGTGGCACAGGATTTTGAATATCGTACCAGGCGTGGGTAGGGTGCGAGCGAGCGAGATCATTAGCAGTATTGTGACACAGAATGGAAGTATCAATTTTCAAGAATTCGCCCACACATCGTTTTATACTGTGCTTACGCAGTACGAGCAGTTGTATCAATCTGTTGTTGGCAAGGATATGCCACCGAAGAAGATCGTAGAGCACGTGATTCCTGTGTACCGCACTCTTTTGGCGGGCGTGGAAGATGATTACGAGACCCGTATGCAGGATGTTGTGATGTTAGCAGACATAGCAGGCTCGTATCCATCGCTCTCGGATTTTTTGTCCAGCTTTGTGTTAGACCCTCCGTCAGATAGGTATCGCGAGAGCGCAACCCCTCTCATCAACCCAGAGCAGAGAAAGGATTCTGTTGTTGTTTCTACGATTCACTCTGCAAAGGGCTTGGAGTGGCGCACTGTTTTTCTTCCTGTTGTGTTGGATGGGGTCTTGCCGTTAGAGAAGTCGTTTGGTTCTCTTGAGGCGCTGGAAGAGGAGAGACGGCTGTTCTATGTTGCGAGCAGCAGGGTCAAGAAAAATCTTTTTATCACTATGCCGCGCCACCTACCGTCATGGGGCAGGACATACACAGAGCCATCACGGTTTCTTTCCGAGATTGATAAAAATACATATAGTATATAGGCGACAGGGGGATTTTACTTTTTTATGCCAATATCATTTACGAGATAAACCTATCTATAGTAATAGTATTCATGCATAAAAAAGTAAAATCCCCCTGTTTTATTTTCTTTTTCAGCAATCCTTGTTGGAGTATATATAATACGATTCTTTTTTGTTGTGATGAAAGCAAAACACACTCTCCAGAGTGTGTTTTTCGCTGTGTAGTAGTATTGTATATTAAGACCCCAAGGCATCAATCTTAGCCTCTATTCTATCCATCCTATTTTCTATTCCATTTATTCGCTCTGTTAATCTGCTCTCAACAGCTCGCATCTCGTCCTTCAGCTCATTCCTTGTATCTCGTATGTCTCCTCGCAGCCAGATTATCACGGTCAAAAACAACGCAAGAATAGCAATGATAATAGCAATAGTACTCCCAATACCTATCTCTATATTACGATAGGATACATTTGTAGTATCGCTGTGTGTCATTTCTGCTGTTTGGGTCTTTGTATTTATATTATAATACCTCTATACAACACCTGTCAATCAACACAAGAGAATTTTTGTTTTATATACTAAAAACCCGTAATTGTCTCAAGAATTGTCCTAAGATATGAATTCTATTTCCTTTATGAAAGTACCTTTATATATAAGCAGAGATTGTACTATACTATATGCCTGAAAAATCACTACACAGTATGTTGAGGAATGAATGGGTGTATCCTACCGTTTCCTTGCGCGGTTCAACAGATAGCGCACTGGTGAAGTATATTTTGCGAAGAAGGGGATACACAACACGTAAGCAACAAGAATCGTTTCTTGAGCCTGACTACGAAAAGGATATGCACGATCCATATCTATTGAGCGATATGGAGAAAGCGGTTGGTCTCTTGTTTGACGCAATACAGCACAATAAGACCGTAGCAATCTATGGCGATTACGATGCAGATGGTGTGTGTGCGTCTGTTGTACTACACGACACTTTCAAGGCTTTGGGGGCACAGAACATCCTCATCTATATCCCGCATAGAGAAGAGGAGGGGTATGGTATGAATATACCTGCACTTCAGAGATTGAAAGATAAGGGCGTTGATGTTGTGGTAACCGTAGATCTTGGTTCAACAAATATCAAAGAAGTAGAGTGGTTGAGGGAGAATAATATCGTGAGTATTGTCACTGACCATCACATTGTTCGCGCCACACACCCGAAGGCTGACGCATTCATCAATCCTCATAAAGAAAAAGAACCATACCCATTTCCATATCTGTGCGGAGCAGGTGTTGCGTTCAAGCTCGCTGTTGCGCTACTGCAATATTTTCGTAAGCACAACAAAAAAGCCCCGCCTGTTGGCTGGGAAAAATGGTTGTTGGATATTGTGGCAATAGCAACGATTACCGATGTTATGCCGCTCCTTGACGAGAACCGAGTGATTGTACGGTATGGGTTGCTGGTTTTGGCACAGACCCGCAGGTATGGGTTGCGTGCTCTGTTTGAGCAGTGCAACATACAACCTGAGTATAACAGAGAAACACGAACAACAAATCTGGTCTCATCAATGCTCGGGTTTCGGATAGGTCCGCGTATCAACGCAGCAGGCAGAATGATGCACGCAGACAGTGCGTTGCAAGCACTCCTTGCAAAAACACCGCAAGAAGCCCGACGTCTTGCTGCGGTTTTAGAAAAAGCAAACAATCAAAGGAAAGACGCGGTAAATGGGATTGTAAAAACCATACAAGGTAGGAGCGAGAAGATACGAGAAAGCAACGCTGTTGTTATGGGGGATTCGGATTGGGCTATTGGCGTTGTGGGCATTGTTGCAGGCAAGATGGCAGAGTTCCACAGAAAACCTGCGTTTATTTATCAAAAAAAGGGGAGTAGTTGCGTTGGGTCAGTGCGGGTTCCGCCTCATTTCAACGCTGTTGAGATTTTAGAAGAGGCAGGGGATGTTTTGGAAAAATTTGGAGGGCACAAACAAGCAGGTGGCTTCTCGTTTTCACAGGAAAACGAGCAAGCTTTTTATGAACAGATACAAAAATCTGTGCGTGAAGCACAAAAGAACAAAAAGGCAACTCCCTCACTCTCTATTGACGCAGTGGTAAAAGAAGGGAGTGTCTCTGTGTCGTTGTGCGAAGCAATAAGTGAATTAGAGCCATTTGGCGAGCGCAACACAGAACCCGTACTGTGTCTCCAAGGAGTTCAAGTCGAGAGTATTGCAGCCATTGGAGCAGATGAAAAACACATTCGTTGCGTTTTGCGATATGGGTCTTCAAATTTCAAGGCAATAGGGTTTGGATTGGCATCTGATGCGTTGCAGTATATGAACGAGGGCGATACTGTGGATGTTGCATTTCATCTACGAAAAGAAGAGTATCAAGGAGTAGAGAACGTTGTATTGCACATTGTAGATGTGGCATAATATCCTAACATGACACATAAAGTACAAAGCATAGCAATGATTGGTGCATTACTTCTATTCTACGCAATAGTGGTTTTTGTTAGTGATACAACACACGTACAAGAGGTAGTACAAAATAACGGCGGATTTCTTGATGACATAACATTAATGGGTATTTTGCAGCTGGTAATACCTCTGATAACACTATGGGTTGTTTTGCGTAGAGAAAAAACAATTGATGCAATACAGCAATCCATAGGTAATTTAATAGATAGAGTTTCAAGCATAGAAGGATGGATACAAGGATTCACAAAACAAGAGGGTATTGTACAAGGCAGTTCTCCTATGACCCTTACTAATGTAGGTAAGGAATTAGTAGAGCAAACAAAGATAGAGAATTATTTGAACGAACACTTTGATGCACTACTTGAAGAATTTAAGGATGCGAATACAGAATATGATATACAGAAAATATCTGAAACAACACTACACGGAAAGAGAGACGACATAGAGAATTCCTTGACCAATGAAGCAAAGAATTATTTATACCAAAATAACTTTAGGATAGCTGGACTTATAGTCGCTATGTCTGTTATGTTGCGAGATAAAGTGATTGAAAAGAAGGGACTCGGACAAAACAAAGAGAAGATACAGAAATAGAATAATTCAAAAAACAAAGACACTCTATTGAAGGGTGTTTTTGTTTAGAAATAAATGACATATGACAAGGAACAAAAGATGTAACATTTTGCTTCCCAGTAACGTCTTACATAACAAGAGGTCATATATATACTATGCAAGACCACGACATTATTTCCATACTACAACAGGCTCGCTCTATTAAGCCCAATAAACAATGGGAGAGAGCAGCCAGAGATGCTATGTTGGTTTATACACAAGATATTCCACAACCCAAGCATCGTTTTTTTGGTATACTTACACAGTGGAGCAAAGCACCCTACGCCATAATGGGATGCATACTTGTTCTTGCAATAGCAGTAGGGGGTATGACACTTATCCAGCCTGAAAATCAAATAACAGTACAACAAGAACAACAAGAATCTCGTATCCTCACTTCTTCTACACCACAACCACCAACAAAGAATGAAACAACCCAAGATGTACTCAGTGCCTTAACTGCAACTCCTATTCCCACAGAAACCATTCAACAGATTACAGAACCAGAAGTACAACCCTCATATAGTCAAGAAGCAACACGAGCATTCTATGAGTACCTAAGTTCATTAGATACTCTTTCAGAAGTAGATGAAACAAACGAACAAGCACTACATCAAGCAATACACGATACAAATACTAAAGCTCATATATTCATATCACTCCTCAACATAGAAGGAGTACAAGAGAATGAATACTTTGAATACGCACTAAGGATAGCAGTATTGTATAGACAACAAGAGTGTACAGACCAAGATACAAGACAAGAAATAACAGAGCTTGTAAGTCAAGAAACAATACAATCACTCATACAAGCAAATACACTCTCACTCCAATGTGAGAAAGACACTATACCAAGAGCAACATAAAATATACATAACCCTGTACTCTCTTTTTGAGAGGGGGTAAGAACAGTTCTTTGTTCCCCGTTTTCATAAGGAGAGTACAATACTCACATATATGCCATAAAGACATAGGTCGGCTATGTGGGAAGAATATAATTAACAAAACAGTATATATACCCAAACCCTAAAACTCAAACAATCTCTTCTTGTGGGTATCATATGAACCCATAACAAGAGAACAAACGAGAAAGGAAAAAAGGAAAGCAAACAGGTATATA
>VXOY01000025.1 GCA_009839835.1 Candidatus Spechtbacteria bacterium SB0662_bin_43
TATATACCTGTTTGCTTTCCTTTTTTCCTTTCTCGTTTGTTCTCTTGTTATGGGTGGGGGAGGAGATAGTCTCATTTACAACAAGACACAGTATTGTTATAATGGGAAGTAATTATCTATGTATTTTCTATGAAAACAAGTGACATAAAAAATAATAAAAGGGTTAGTGTTGCTCAGGAAAACTACGATTTCTTTTTAGAAAAAAAAGACACAATACCACCAGAGCACTCTGATAAGTTTGTTCTCATATACAAAAAGAAATTTGTTGGTTATTTTGATACAGAGAATGATGCTTTTAGAGTTGGTTTCGAGAAATATGGGAACGGTAAATTTTCTATCCAGAAGGTATCTGATGAACCAGTTGATTTGGGTATAATATCATACACCCTATAAGATATGCCTTATTTTACCACTGAATTAAAAGATGACAGGTTTTTAATTAAATCTTGGATTGAGGGAATTTCACGTGTTGAGCAGATAGAGCTAGACTTAAATAAACGTGTGGATCTCGATACAGACCAGAACGCAATAAAATTAAAAACCATTGAAGGATTAATTGATACAGGAGCAACCCACTCCTGTATCACAGAAGAGGTCGCAAGCGAATTAGAGATACCAGTATTAACACGCAATATGATTGGAACAGCAGGTAATGATACTCTGTGTTCTTTCTATAAAGCTATACTGTATATACCTATACAGAGCTCTGTAGATAAGAAGATGCATTACTTTGCGAAAACTGGTACTTTTGCAGGACTACCTGAACAAAAGAAGCACAGGGGATATGACTGTATAATAGGAATGGATATATTAAGCCACTTTACTTTCCAATATGCGAACGGTCAGTTAACGATGGGTTGGTAGGTGTATTTATACGAAAAAGGATTAGATGTAAGTGATATAATCTACCCCATGAGCATAAAATTGCGTGCTATGGTTATGAAGAGGAAAGAGAATGAGTTGAGGTGATAGAATGAAGGATTAGTACAAAACTACAACATTTCTTTCTGTTGCATTTTCATAAAAACACCTCGCAAGAGGTGTTTTTATGAGGGAGAGTTGAAGTCGCCTAATCAAAAGTATTGGCGTTTTCGGAGGTTGGTTTGGTATGTTTTGCCGTTGCAGGTGTAGCTGAATTTCATAGCCCCTATATACTCGCTGTTTATGGTGTAGTGCACTTCGGACTTATTGGTGGGGTTCATTGGAAAGCTACTCGTCGTGGTACTGATTGATTCATCATCTGCATCTTTTCTGTGGTACGAAAACATAGTGAGGTATTGCTTTGCTGCGGGGAATTTCACGTTTATAGTATGCGGACCGAAGTACTTCATTCTACTCGTTCCGATGATTTGATAATACACAAGAAGTGCACATTCAGGTGGTGGGCCTATACACTCTCCATTGCTACAGGTTTGTGACCATGGACATCTACTTGTCATAGGATCTCCTGTATCCACCCATTTCACTGAATCTCGTGCTTGGTCGCCTGAACACATTCCCATACAGTTTGATGGTCCGCAACGTTGCTCTGCCTGCGGTTGTGCAAATACTGTTTGGCTACTGGCACAAATTCTTGTTCCTTCGATACAAGCCTTGAGCTGTCGTGTCGCACCTGTGTTTCTCCATGCACAGGCTGTAGATGAATTCACACAGATCCCATTGTTGCATACGTGCGATGTCAGACAATCTGAATCGGTTGTACAGGCTGTTGGTGCTACACAAGATCCATTACTACATATTCTATTGTTTGTACATTGTGTTGAGGTAGGATTACCTGTATTTATCCATCGAAGTGAATGGACGGTGCAGTCTCCTCCTGCACAGTTGTTGGGACCACATACTTGTTGTTTCTGTGTTTGTCTGGATACTGTTTGGCTATTGGAACAACTCGTTTGTTCTCGTGTTGTATTTCTATCTGTCCAGGTACAAGTTGGGAGAGGAGGTGGCGGTGGAGGGTTTACTGGAGGTGGGGTCGGAGGAGGATTCACAGGTGGAGGATTGATTGGAGGCGGGGGATTTGGATTCACGGGTGTGACTGACTTTTTTGTCTTTATGAATAACCAGTTGCTATAGTCACTCCATTGTACTCCATTATGAACAGTAGCAGTAATACTATAATCTTTCCCTGGCATCAAGTCGTCAATAATTCGTGTTTGTGTTGCATCACTTGTTGGGTTATGTCGTATACCCCTATTACATGTATCTGTCTCATCGCAAACAAATATATGGTACTGTACAGCACCACTAAGAGAGTTCCATTGTATTGTTGCGGTCGTTGCTTCTATATTCGTTAGTTCTATCTGTGGTGGCTGAGGTTTTGTTTGTGCGTTTGTAGAGAGGGTGAGTAGTGCTACGAATAGTATCGCAACACATAGTATCAAAGAAACAAATTGTTGTTTTTGAAGGTACATTGTGTGTGAGGGTAAGATAGAGATGATGTTTATTCACCACTGATCTTGTGTGGGTACGGTTTTACTATGAGTAGTACCACTTTTATTATATATATATTATACAAGCAATCAGGCACACGCATATATATATATTATACACAGGGTTGAATTAAGGCATTTCTTGTTTGGTTATGTATGCTGGAAAGTGAAGGAGGTGGAAATGGAGGAACCATATTTTACTATGTGGGTGCATTGCGGATAGTATTTTGGTATAATGGTTTTGTATGTCGTTTGACGCTTTAGAAACAACACTCGTGTGGAACAACACTCTCATAGAATGCATGGAGGCTCTTGGCTTGTTTCTTCTCCTGGGACTTGTTTTGGTTGCGGTAAAGCGGTTGATACTATGGCGCTTTACATCAGTTGCTGAACACACAGAAAACGATATTGATGACACAATCATCCACGTTGTTCGTTCGTTGCGGATGGTGGTTCTTATTGTGATTGCTTTTTATGTTGCTGTAAGAACACTCAATGTACCCGATAGTGTTATGCAGGGTATCAATATGGTGTTTGCGGTTTTGTTGGTATATCAGGTGATCCGTACCATACAGATTGTTATTCAGGAATTTTTCTTCCAGCACGTGTTGCGACAGAAATTGGGTGAAGACGAAAAGAACACAATGGCAGTGGGTGTCATTCGTACAACAACACGAGGAGTACTCTGGTTGATAGGTATCTTATTCCTTGCTCAAAATTTTGGATTGGATATTACTTCACTCGTTGCAGGTCTTGGTATTGGGGGTATTGCGGTTGCACTGGCACTCCAAAATATACTATCAGACCTGTTTAGTTCGTTTTCTATCATCTTTGACAAGCCGTTTGAGGTAGGGGATTTTATCGTTGTTGATGATAAAACAATGGGGGTCGTAAAAAATGTTGGAATGAAGACAACGCGATTGGAGGCTCTGCATGGCGAAGAGATTGTTTTAGCAAACAAAGAGATTACAGCATCGCGTATCCATAACTTGAAGCGAATGCAAAAGAGGCGTATTGTTTTTCAGCTCTCTCTTCCATACGTAACTCCTAATGCACAGCTCAAGAAAGTATCAGGTATTGTAGAAGAAATCATTACACGTATTGAGGCAGCACAATTTGACAGAGCAAATCTCACTTCTTTGGCAGATGAGTATTTGGTTTTTGAGGTGGTGTTCTATGCCTTGACGCGGGACTACGCTACGTACAGAAAAATAAATGAAGAAATTTTACTCGCTGTAAAGGAACGATTTGAAAAAGAGGGAATTGAGTTTGCCCATAAAACACAGACAGTGCGCCTGGAGCGTATTTCGTAACTTCTTCTCATACTGTTTTTGGGCAACACATGTTTTCTACTTTTTCTTCTCGCACCATCTTGTTGTACTCGTGAGTTTTTGGATAAATATTGAAAAGGGGTTCGCGCCCTGCGCGAACCCCTTTTGTATGCAAATAGGGCTATAGGACAGGGTACTTCCTCACCCATTCGTATCCGCCTGCGGTGTAGCGCAGACCATTGATCGCCAAACTGATGGTGCAAGGCAATACGCCTGTTTCTCTGCCAGCACTATGCAAACTTGTGTGCTCGTCAATTACCGCACCGCTTTCTGGATCGCGTTGAAGAACAGCAACAGGTCGTTTGTCTTGATGGCGCGATGGTTCAATGCGCGTGGGAATGGTATCGTTCGTCTTTTTTCTTCACATAAAGTTGCTAGCGGTGTGGTGCAAGCCTGTCATAGCTTTGTATATACTGTTTTGGTTTATTCCTGTCTTCTTGCTCGCTTCCCTGGTGCTCGCATATTCTGCGACCAGCACTCCTTCAGTTGTGTACTGCAGTGGGACAACAGTTGGTTTGCCTGCCATGATTGCCCTCCTTTCATATCTTTTCCATACTACATATATGCGATTATGTCAAGGCGTGTATGTGATCTTTTTGATGTGCTAAACGTTTCATATCTACCTCAGTTAAGAAAAGGATTTTTACCCTTTTTACACCCCATCTCATCTATTATAGATAATAGGTATAATATAGAGAGGTGGCATTGTAGGTATAAAAAAGGTAAAAATCCTTTTCTTGTGCTATGTAACACTTCAAGGAAGGGGATTCAAATTATGTATGGTAGCAAGGTAGGGTATAGCATTTTTAAAAATATGCTGTATAATGGATATGTTAGGTTTCTCGTTTCATTATGTTTCTCAGGTGTCCATTTTGTAGGATGGCGTGTGAAAGGTTGTAGTGAAAGAGGGAAGGTCGCCCTACATTGTTAATCAAAATTTTTCGTCAACATTAGAATGAATAAAAAACTTTATATTGGTGGCATTCCTTATGCCACAGGTGAAGATTCTTTGCGACAATTGTTTGAGGGAGCAGGTACTGTTGAACAGGTTGATATCATTATTGACAACATGACTGGTCGTTCACGCGGATTCGGATTTGTCGAGATGGCAACAGAAGAAGAGGCGCAAAAAGCAATTGAGATGTTTCACGACAAGGAATTTGAAGGAAGAATGCTTTCAGTGAAAGAGGCTCGTCCTCGTGAAGATCGCCCCCGTCGCGATATGTAATCTGGGATGTGGATACCATACCCTACTCTTGAAAGAGTAGGGTATGGTATTATATCCATACAAATGTTTGTTTGTACGTTTTGCGAATGCAGACGTTGTTCGTGGCAGTATTCATATTATTAACTTACACTATTTTATGGCAGACGATTCCATGAAAGATGCTATCAAGCACGAAGTAATAGAGCATCTTGAAGAAGAGGCGAAAAAGTATATCAAAAAACGCTTTCCTGAAATGTACGATACACCAATGAGTACCCGACCAAAAGAAAGTAGGCTTGAGAGGCTTGCATTGCCTATCGCTATTGCGTTTGCAGGTTTGTTTGTCGGCATTGGGCTCATTCTGGTTGCAGTACTGGGAGGTGATGGAAATAGTAGTTCTTCGGGTAGCGAGGGTACCCCTACGGTTCCAGTAGCACAAGCACCAACAGACAATGTGCCTGTACCAAGTGGATCAGCAGATAATGTACCTCCTGTTACAGATGACGATCATATCTTAGGAGATAAAGACGCTCCTGTTAAGGTGGTGGAGTATTCGGATTTTGCGTGTCCATTCTGTGCATCAGTCCATCCAACGCTCAAACAGATAGTAGACGAGTATGATGGAGAGGTTGCGTGGGTATATCGGCACTTCCCTGTATTAGGAACTAATGATGCGGCAGAGGCGAGTGAATGCATTGCAGAACTGGGGGGAAATGATGCGTTTTGGAATTTCACAGACTATATTTTTGATAACCAGGCTACAGCCATTAACGCAGCAAGCTATGAACAGCAAGCACAAGCACTGGGCATAAACCTCTCTTCATTCCAAGAGTGCGTGTCAAGTGGTAGGTACGCTCAAAAAATACAAGAACAGATGGATGGGGGTGCTGATTCAGGAATAACAGGGACCCCTGGCAATATCGTCATTGGTCCTGATGGTAGTGCTTACTTGGTGTCAGGTGCGCAACCAATAAGCGAATTCAAGAACGTGATAGACCCGTTACTATAACTTTCATTGCTCACAATACGTACCTAAAACAACATCTGTGGATTCACAGATGTTGTTTTAGATAGAGAGGAACAGAGTGAATTAACGTCACTGCAGCAGATATTGACATTATGCTATCCTCATACCATAGTAGTAAAAAGTATTGCAGGCTCTATGCGCCACACAAAAAACAAGAAAAAAGTAGTTGTTGCAATGTCAGGCGGCGTTGATTCAAGCGTATCCGCTGGTTTGTTATTGCAGGAAGGGTACGATGTTGTTGGTGTGTTTATGAAGTGTTGGGACGATATTGATCCTGAAACAGGGGTTTGTAGCACAGAAGAGGACGAGTACTGGGCACGGCGGGCTGCTGCGCATTTGGGAATACCGTTCTATCGGTTCAATTTTGTAGAAGAGTACAGAGACCGCGTGTATCAGTATTTTATTGACGAGTACAACGCTTCGCGGACTCCTAACCCCGATGTTCTCTGCAACAGCGAGATTAAATTTGGCGTTTTTTTTGACACAGCGATGCGGGTTTTTGCACCAGACAACCTCGCAACAGGTCACTACGCACGGGTGCAAAAGCGCGGTAGCAGGTATGAGTTGCTACGTGGCGTAGATAGCAAAAAAGACCAATCGTATTTTTTATACAGAATACCAACGAGTGCGCTTGAAAAAACTCTTTTTCCTGTTGGTTGGTTGGAGAAGGAGGAAGTGAGAGAGCGCGCTGTTGAGATGGGGTTGCCCAACGCACAAAAAAAGGATAGCCAAGGTCTATGTTTTATTGGCAATATAAAGGTGTCGGATTTTTTACGCGACAAGGTAGAGGCGAGACACGGTGATGTTGTAACGCAGGATGGTGTTGTGGTGGGGAAGCATAAGGGACTTGCGTTTTACACGATTGGGCAGAGGCGGGGTGTGGGGAGTTTTGGCGGTGGTGTTCCCTATTTTGTGATAGACAAGAACAAGGAAAAAAATGAGTTGGTGGTAGGAGGAGCGCACGATGTTCGTTTATTCAAAAAAAGTGCCACACTACAGGATGTGTGCTGGATAAACAACGAGCCTGACAGCGGCACAGAGTGTGCTGTTGCCATACGGTATCGGCAGGAGCCACAAAGGGCACGAGTTGAGTACGATACAGATAGCAATGTTGTGATACGGTTTGAGGAACCGCAACGCGCAATAACCGAAGGACAGTCTGCTGTGATTTATCACGGGGATGTTGTGCTAGGCGGTGGTGTTATCTGTTATTGAAAACCCTCCACCTTATCGTAGGTGGAGGGTTGGGGGGGGGGTACAGGGTTAATCTTTCGAGGCATTTGTTCATCGCCTTCGTATTTTCTCCACTGCATCCCAGAGGCGGTTTTCTGGCGACCGTTTATCGCATTACTGATTGCTTGTGGAGATACGCCCATTTCTTTTGCTGCAACATCTCGATTACGATACTTCCTGTAAAAAGTGCCATCAGGCTTGTAAGCAATAACAGCACGTTCAGCAGGATTGATTCTTCCTAAAATCTCCGTTCCCTTTTTGTATTTCCGTAGTCGCAATCCACGTACTGTTTTATGGGGGCTATCAAGTACAGTGACGATAGTACTATACGTCGCACCAATTTCTCTTGCTGCCTCGATTTGATTCGCGTATGTTCGTACATAGGCACCGTTGTGGTCGTAGGCAACGACGCAAAACCATGCTGACATCGTACCCTCCTTTTGTATGGTTGTAGTACTGTAAATAGTATACTATTTTGCAATCAAAACGCAAGTTTTTATTCTCTTTGACACACTGTGTGTCTTTGTTTAAAATATGGATATGAAAGCGCAGGATATTCGTTTGTCGTTTTTGAAATTTTTTGAAAAAAGGGGACACACCATTGTTCCGTCTTCTTCGCTGTTGTCTGATGACCCTTCGGTGCTTTTGACTACTGCGGGTATGCAGCAATTCAAACCATACTATTCGCAGAAGGCAGACCCTATGACCTCGCCACATCCGTCTCTGAGTGGCAAGCCGCTCGGTTCGTATAGCGTTGCCTCTATCCAGAAATCGTTTCGCACAACAGACATTGATGAGGTAGGGGACGCAACGCACCTGACTTTTTTTGAGATGCTCGGTAATTTTTCGTTTGGTGGCTATTTTAAAGAGCAAGCAATTACGTTGGCACACGAGTATTTTCAAGAAATAGGAGTAGAGCTGGATTTTGTAACGGTTTTTGCAGGAGATGACGAAGCACCGAAAGATACAGAGTCAGAGGCGTTATGGAAACAAAGAGGAGTACAGGACGTTCGGCATTACGACAGAGACGATAATTTTTGGGGTCCTACAGGAGAGGAGGGCCCGTGTGGTCCGTGTACCGAGCTATACGTAAACGGTGTTGAGGTGTGGAACCTTGTTTTTAACGAGTACTACAAAAAAGATGGCAAGTACGAGCCGCTTAAGGTGAGGGGGGTTGATACAGGTATGGGGTTTGAGAGGCTGGCTATCGCGTTGCAGGGTGCCAGCAGCGTTTTTGAGACCGATCTTTTCCAGCCCTTGATGCGAAAAATTGGCGATGGGTTTACAGAGGAGCAGAAAAGAATCCTTGCAGACCATTCACGCGCGAGTGCGTTTTTGTTATCTGACGGTGTTCGTCCTGCGAATAAGGAAGCAGGGTATATTTTGCGCCGCTTGATTCGCAGGGCACTCGTCTTGTACTACCTCAAACATAAGCAAGAGGGGGCGAACGAAAGCGCTATTCGCACCTCAATTCCTGAGTTTTTTGGCGCTCTATTCGCTATCATTGAAAAGGAGTATGGATTTTTTTATACAGGTCTATCTGCTTCGCGCATCCAAGAAGAGTTTATGAAGGAGGCAGAGGCGTTTTTGAAAACGCTCTCTGCAGGTGTGAGGCAGCTTCGCAAGATGGATACCATGACCGCAAAAGACGCGTTCTCATTGTATGAGCGGTTTGGACTGCCGTATGAGGTGATTCGTGAAATCGCGCCTGAAAAAGTGCAGTCTATCTCATACGAAGATTTTCAAAAAGAACAAGAGAAGCATCGTGAAGCCTCAAAAAGGGGAGCAGAGGCAAAGTTTGGCGGGCACGGGCTGGTTTTGAACACAGGCGAGTTGAAGGCGCGTACTCAAGAAGAGGTTGCACAGGTGACGCAACTGCACACTGCAACGCATTTGTTGCAGGCGGTGTTGCGTTCTGTGCTCGGCAGTACCGTGAAACAGGCGGGCAGCGATATTACAGCAGAGAGGTTGCGGTTTGATTTTTCATTTGACAGGCGGCTTACTGACGAGGAAGTACAGCAGGTTGAGGCGTTGGTGAATGAGTATATAGAAAGTGATATGTCTGTGCGTTGTGAGGAGATGCCGTACGAAGAGGCAGTGAAGAGTGGTGCGCTGTATTTTGAAAAAGAGACCTATCCGCAGGCAGTAAAAGTGTATAGCATTGGTGAGGTCTCCCAGGAGTTGTGTGGAGGACCTCATATTCAGCACACAGGCGAGTTGAAGGGATTTCGTATCGTAAAACAAGAATCTGTGAGTGCAGGAGTGCGGAGGATTCGTGCTGTTGTTGATGGGGTTGCACAATAAAGCCCCAACAACACGGGTTGCTGAGGCTTATACAGGTTGGCGTTCGTAGGTAAAAACGAGTCGGTACCTGTTATAGAGGCGATTACTCTCCTCATGATTGTGGTGAAAAACGTGGTGAGCGACGACCATACCCTCCTGTGGAAAGGGTTCTACAACGGCACAATTGACACACTGCAAGTCACCAGCTTCAGTACTGACCCACTTGTTGTCTCCGCAGTTGCAGGGTGCTGGTACAGGACTCAGCACTTTTTTGTACACGCGCACAGACATCAGTATCTCCTTTCTGTGTATTTTCACTATACGACACAAATCCCGAATGTGTCAAGGGGTATAGTATTGTACAGGTATAAAAAGGGGGCTATCACGATACATCGTGATAGCCCCTTATGGGTGAGTTGCCCGCAGGCTTCAAGTCGCAACTACTGTGGGACGAACCCCGACACCGACCCACAGCTGCCGCCGGCGTCGTCGAGCCAGCTCGCGCTGAACCCGACCCCGCCGTCGTAGAAGTCGAAGACCGGGGCGCCGTCGAAACGAACATCGGAGACCGGATGGTCGAACTCGTCCCCCGCACAATCCATCCACAGATCCCTCCAAGAGATGAGTCGTTCTGGGTGTGTTAGGAGGATTGCGCCTGTGGCAAGTGAGGTGAGACCAAACTCGTTTTCTGTGAAGCACTCACGTGCTCTGCGTACTGATCTGCCTCGGTGCCTCATACCCAGCTGAGCTGGAATCACAAGGATGTCGTTCTGTTGGGTCTCCTCGATCTCATCCAGTGCCGACTGCGTGTGAGCGTGGACTCGCAGGTGCTGGGGGTTGATAAAGCGCTTGCGAAAGTTGGTGAACTTCCTACTGGAAGCAATCTTCTCAAACACCAGGTTCAGAGCATGGCAGTACTGCTCGGCAGGGTCATCCACTTCTGGAAAGTGAACCCGCGCCAATGAGATGACTGAGGGGATAGCGAACCATCCCTCTGCTCCTTCTGGAATCTCTGGTAGGTTCGCAGCGTACTCAAGGGCAGACTCAGAATCCAGACCGAAGATTTCGGCAATGCTCCCTACCTGCTCCTCAATGGGCTTCGGACCCTGGTACTCGGACGGATAGGTAAACTGAGACGACACCTCTTCGTTTGCGTATCGATCCCGAGACGTGATCGATGCTTCTGACATCGTCATCATCCTTTCAGTTGTCTTTCCCCGAAAACGTTTCGGGTTAAAGAACAGGTATATTGTACTATGATTTAGTCTTTTGTCAACCCCACCCACCACATTACATTCCCTCTTCAGGTGCAACACTGTTACGATTCTCTATAAAGAAGCATAATTTTGCTGTGTAAAAGCAATAAGGAGTAATAAGCCATTTATACACATTATGATATGTCGTATATTGTGTTGTATAATAAAGAATACTTCTCGTAACTCCGTATAAAAGAATGGTATAATGGCACAATCACAACCCAGGAAAGTTATTCGTGTTGGTTCTACAACAAAATTTTCTTCTCTTGTTCAAAAAATTCATACAACAGAGGGTTCGCTCGTGTATCTTTTTATTGGTGATAAGAGCACGTTGTTGCATTCTTCTTCTCGTATTCGTCTCCTAAAGCAAGAGGCGCACCACAGCAAAAAAGAGTTGGTGATTATTAGTGATAATCACGACATTTTGAACATTGCACGTCGCTTGTCTTTGAAGACGCGCTCGCCACAACAGGTGGGGGGAGATTTGTCACAATCTACACCTGCGCCTGGAGCGCAAAGCCATGTTGCCGATATTGTGACCCAGACAAAAGAACAGGCAGCAGAGCACAAGAGGCAGCAACAAGCCATAGAAAAGAAAACACGTTCATCCATTCCCACACCTCCGTTTCCCGTTTCTTCCAAGATGCCGAAGATTAAGGTGTCTTCTTTGCCAAAACCACACATTGTAAAGCCACCTCTTTCCAAACCATTGAAAAAGATAGAGGGTCTTGATGTGCGAAAGGAGTACGAAAAACGATTTGGGTCAGCCCAGCAAATCGCTCTTTTGGATGTAAAGAAATACCCATCGTTGCTGAAAGGTGCGTTGTTCTCAGTGAATCGCTCTACGATTTTTGACATTTTTTCAAAGCTACCGTTTGCGTACATTGCAGAAAAGTTGTTTATTGGAAAACTCTTTAGGCGTCTTGGCGTAAAACGTCCCAACCTTCCTGTGATAATTATTCTCTTTACCGTGTTTGCTGTCGGCCTCTTTTTCTTTGCCAAAGATCACCTTCCTCTTGTCACAATTCGTGTTACTCCCCACACCATAGAAGAGGTGATACCCTATAACCTGACAGCAAGTGAGAGCGTTGCAACACCAGATTTTGAGAACAACATCATTCCTGTTCAGAGCTTAGAAGAGCGGCACGAAGAATCTTTCACAGTAACAACAACAGGCAGTGAGTATGTAAGGTCGTACGCCGAGGGATTTATTGATATCTACAACGAGTATAGTGAGCAGCCTCAGGTATTGGTTGCAAACACTAGATTTATCAATGGAGACGCTGTGATATTCCGGTTGATAGATAGGGTAGTTGTGCCAGGAGCAGAATTTGAGGGCAACCGACTTGTAGAAAGCGGTAAGATAACGGCATTAGTGCGGGCAGATTCAATAGGTGAGTCGTTCAATATCAAGCCATCCTCATTCTCGCTGCCAGGGTTACAGGGCTCTGATCGATTCCATAAATTCAGCGGAAAGAGCACTGCTCCAATGACAGGTGGTTTTGACGGAGAACGGAGAATTGTAACACAGCAAGACAGGGAGGAGATTTTGAAGAAGGCGCGTGAAGAAATGTTCTCCATTGTGCAGCGTAATCTCCGCAAGCGTATTCCGAGCGATCTGTATGTTATCCACGAGTTGCCTCCTGATTTTGCGAGCATAGAGTGGAGCGCTGATGAAGGGGAGCCTGCTGAACACCTTACAGCAAAAATTACTGCTCATTCTGTTGCGTTTGTCATCAACGAAGAGCACGCTGAGCAGGCGTTTGCGCGGTACGCTTCCGAACAAGAACAAAAAGAGTATGAAGGATACGAACAGGGTGCAAAGCGAGAGATTAACTATACGGTACAGGATGTACGGTATAGAGAGGGAGTTGTTCAGCTCACGCTTGAGGTTGTGCAGAGTTTTAGAAAGATCGTTGATGTTGAAGCGTTGACAAATGAGCTTACTGGTAAGCGAGATGTTGAGGTGATGCGCATATTAGAGGCGAAAAAGAATACGAATGAGTTCCAGAAAGTCAATGTGCGTTTCTGGCCATTTTGGGTAAAAACAGTGCCGAAGGACATGAATGATATTAAGATAGAATTTGACTATATTGATGTGCCCGAAGGCGAATCCGATACAGAGTCGCAATAAGAGCAGGCTTAAGAGAATGGGGGTTCGGAATAGCATACCTTCATCTATTGGTAATTATCCTCTCAAACTACACAATATCTTTATTGTATTTGCGAATTATAGGTATGGCATCAAGAGGTAATCGCGCGCCTGTTGTTGATGTAAAATGTGGGGGTGTGTGGTATGATAGGTGTGTAGTGTTTGACGCCGTATTATTTTTTTGATAAAATAATAGGTATTGTTGCGTGTTATTTGATAGAGCAACAACAATTTCCTGAAGAAACAGTGTTTCTTCCGTATATGGCAAAAGCAACCGATGTCGAGAAAATAGAAGGAGTGGTTATTGAAGCACTTCCCAATACCTCTTTTCGTGTTCGTCTCAAAGACGATTCTGTCGTTCTTGCCTATCTCTCTGGTAAAATGCGGATGTACCGTATTCGTATTTTGGTGGGAGACAGGGTTGAAATGGAACGGATTCCTGGCGATGAGCGAGCGCGCATTGTATATAGGCACAAACAGGGTTCATAACAGGTTCATTATGAAAGTTAGAGCTTCAGTAAAACCTATGTGTAAGCAATGTACTGTAACCCGAAGAAAGGGACGTGTTTTTGTTTTGTGCAAAACAAATCCAAAACATAAGCAGCGACAAGGATAAATTCATTACTATGGCACGAATTGCAGGAGTTACTATCCCCGATAACAAAAGAGTTGAAATTGCCCTTACCTATATTTATGGCGTTGGCTTAACAACGAGCCAGCAGATTTTGAAGGCAACGAAGATTAGTGGTGACATCCGCGCAAAAGATTTGACAGCACAACAAGTCAACGATATTCGCAACGCATTATCAGACTATACTATAGAGGGTGATTTGCGCCGCGAGATTAACGATAACATCAAAAGATTGCGTGAAATTGGTGCGTATCGGGGGACGCGGCATGCGAGCGGGTTGCCAGTCCGTGGGCAACGTACAAAAACCAACTCTCGGACACGGCGCGGGAACAAAAGAGTGACAATGGGGTCAGGGCGCAGACCACCAGCATCACCAACATAATACTTTACACCATATGGGAAAAATACGTATAGCACAAACAACAAGTGAGGATGTGTTGCGACAATCAGAGGCGCAGCAAGCTTTGATTAATAAAGCACGGTCAAACACCAGGGGAAAAGGTCGCAGAGTAGAGCGAGGTAATATCTATGTCCGCACAACATACAATAATATCGCTATCTCGTTTGCAAATGAGATGGGCAACATTATTGCGTGGTCTACTTCTGGTGCTGCAGGGTTCAAAGGACCCAGAAAAGCAACGCCATACGCTGCGTCGCGGGTCGTTGAATTGGTGACAGAAAAAGTCGCAAAGTATGATTTTCAAGAAGTGCACATTGTTTTGAGCGGCATAGGTATTGGCAGGGATGCTGCTCTCCGTTCGTTAGCTACAAAAGGGTTTAACATCACAAAAATCGTTGATGCTACGCCTGTGCCGCACAACGGATGTCGCCCTAAGAAGCCGCGCAGAACATAATCTATCTCGGTATGCCGAATGCACCAAGACGATCAAAATCAGAATACGGAACGCAATTAGCTGAAAAGCAAAAAATACGTAACGAGTATGGGTTGCGTGAAAAGCAGTTTCGTTCCTACTTCACAAAAGGGAAAGAACCCTATGCTGTTTTTGCGCTACTGGAACAACGATTGGATAGCGTTGTTTTCCGTTCAGGATTTGCGTCAACCCGTCCCCAGGCACGGCAGATGGTGAATCACGGGCACATTACTGTTGATGGACGCAAAGTTACCATTCCATCGTATCAGGTTCGTGTTGGGTCAGTTATCGCTGTCCGAGAATCCAGCAGGCAATCCAAGTTATTTGACGACTATGATTTTCGTATGAAAAAATTTGAGTCGCCATCGTGGATTGTGATAGATGCTAAGAAAAAAGAAGCGCGAACAAAGGCAAAGCCAGATATGCAAGAGCAGATACAGCCATTTAATTTTCAAATGGTGTTAGAATTTTATAGTCGCTAAACGTGAATAGAGGCGTATTTACTATATTATTTCACTATTTATTATATCTATATGAACAAAGAATCAAAAATTCCACTTCCTCAGAAACCAAAAATTACACAGGAGTATTCTGATGCGCACAGGGCTATTATAGAGATCAACGACCTGTATCCCGGCTATGGTACGACCATTGGGAATGCGTTGCGAAGGGTGTTGTACTCTTCATTAGAAGGGTCTGCTGTTACAACCCTGAGGATTCAAGGAGCCTCACACGAATTTTCAACATTAGACAACATCTTGGAAGATGTGCTGGAAATATCGTTGAATATCAAGAGCATTCATCCCATTATCCACGAAGGGGATTCGCACACGCTCAAGATTAGCGCAAAAGGCAAGAAAGAGGTAAAGGCAAAGGACATTGAAGCACCATCCCAAGTAGAAGTTATTAACCCTGACGCTCATATTGCAACGCTCACATCATCGAACGCAGAGCTAAATCTTGAGATGGTTGTTGAACGCGGTGTTGGATATAGACCAATGGGACAGGACACAAAAGATAAAAAAGAGATAGGTGTTATTAGCCTTGATGCTGTATTTTCTCCTATCGTGAAAGTGAATTTTGATGTTGAGAATATGCGTGTCGGCGACAGAATAGATTACAACCGACTCTTGCTTGATATCACAACGAATGGTATTATTTCTCCTGCAGAGGCATACGAACAAGCAGTTGCAATTTTGACCCAACATTTTACCGCACTTACAGAAGTAGAGGGCGCGTCTCCAAAAAAGAAGGCGCGAGCATCAAAAAAGGCAAAGAAATAACGTGAAATATGAGAAAGCAAGTAAAGGGAAGAAAATTTGGAAGGAAGCGAGACCAGAGAAGAGCGCTGATGAAGCATTTGAGCGTTGCTTTGGTAGAGCACGGGAAAATTGAGACAACCGAAGCGCGGGCAAAAGAATTGCGTCCCTTTATTGAGAGATGGGTTACAAAAAGCAGAGGCGCGTCTTCGTTAGGAACGTATCGACTCGTTATAAGTGCGTTGGGTGAACCAACTGCCCAAAAATTACGAGACGATATCGCTCCCCGCTACAAAGAACGCAACGGTGGATACACCCGCATTGTGAAACGACTGCCACGCAAAGGAGACGCTGCAAAACGAGCAATTATTGAGTTTGTATAAAGTGGCGTATGAGTAAAGACATAAAGGCATTGCAAACAATAACGCTTGACGCAAAGGGGAAAGTATTGGGACGGCTCGCAACGCAAGCAGCGTTTTATTTGCAGGGAAAGCACTTGCCCGAGTACGAGCCACACCACGATATTCAGCAACCCGTGACCATTACAAACATTGGTTCAATAGTTGTAACGGGAAAAAAGGCGACTCAGAAGATGTACTATCACTACTCAGGCTACCCTGGTGGACTGCGGAGTCGTTCGTACGAAGACCAGTTTCAGCGAGACCCAACAGAAGTCGTGAGAAAAGCAATTTACGGTATGTTGCCAAGCAATAAGTTGCGCTCACGGCGGATGAGCAGAGTAACATTTGAAGTATAGTATGGCAGAACAAGAAGCATTTCAAGGAACATATTTTGAAGCAGTAGGGAGACGAAAATCATCTGTTGCGCGGGTGCGTATTTTTCCTGATGATTCCACAAACACATTCCTTATCAATGGAAAGACACCACAAGAATACTTTGGTATCCACGCACTGATTATCACTGCGAATGCCCCTCTCCGTAAGCTCAAAAAGCTAGAGAGCTTTAGTGTTTCGGTAAAAACGAACGGTGGCGGAACAACAGGGCAGGCAGAAGCGATTCGTCTTGGTATTTCTCGCGCCCTCGTGAAGTACGATCAAGAGACGCGACTTCGTTTGAAAAAAGCCGGGTTTCTCAAGCGAGACCCGCGCGCAAAAGAACGCAAGAAATACGGGCTTCGTGGTGCGCGCCGCGCTCCACAATGGTCGAAACGATAATACCACTATTTGATTATGGCAGACACTCAAGATACAAAAACAAATAAAGAGAGCAAACAAGAAGCAAAAGATATATCACACTTGCAAGAATTTTTTGATGCAGGCGTTCATTTTGGTCATATAAAATCAGCGGTGCACCCAAAGATGTTTCCGTATATTTTCAGTACCATCAACAATACTCATTTTATAAACATTGAGAAAACAAGCGAAAAATTAGAAGAAGCATTAACGTTTTTGCGCGAATGCAAAGAACAAAATAAAAAAATACTATTTGTTGGCACCAAGTTTCCTGTGCGAGAGAGTGTCCAAAAAAGCGCGCAAGAAACAGGTATGTTTTTCATAACAACCTACTGGCCAGGAGGATTCTTGACGAACTGGAACACGGTACGGGACGGAATTGAGCACTTCAAGAAACTGGAGGATCTTCAGAAATCACCAGAATGGGAAAAATACACAAAACAAGAACGAGCATTGATGAGCCGCGATTTAGAAAAGCTCAGAAGCAGATGGGAAGGCGTACGAGATATGGGAGGTCTCCCAGATGCTATGGTGCTGGTTGATGTCCACGGAGATGCGATCGCAGCACAAGAAGCACGCAAAAAAGGTATTCCTCTTGTTGCAATCGTTGACACCAATAGTAATCCTGACGTGGTGGATTATCCGATTCCAGCAAACGACGATGCTTTATCTTCCATCTCTCTTATTTTGAGTAAGATAGTAGGCGCCTTGAAATAACACTTTCAACTTCTTCGCACTTCATTTCCTATCAATACAAGATGTTTAAATCATAACCC
>VXOY01000010.1 GCA_009839835.1 Candidatus Spechtbacteria bacterium SB0662_bin_43
GTATAATTTTGTATCAATGTTTCTGCTTGTTTGTAATTTTCAATCCACACAATGTCTTTGTTTTTTTGAAACCACGTCATTTGGCGTTTTGCGTATTGTTTGATTGATGTGATGCTTTTTTCTATCATCTCTTGTTTGGTGATGTTGTTCTGGAGGTGTTGTCCTACCCATTTGTAGTTGAGTCCTATCTCATCTATTCTTTGCCAGCTGACGTGGTAGTGGTCGTGGAGGCGCTGTACCTCTTCAAGGTGTCCGTTGCTGAGCATTGCGTGGAATCGTTGTTCTATCCTTGTGTGGAGTTCTTCTTTTGAGATGCGGATACCGAGAAGGAGGGAGCGGTAGCGTGGTTGTTGTTGGGGTGGTTGTACTGGTTTTTGCGTTGCTTCGTTTATTTCTATCGCACGGATAAGTCTTCGTTTGTTGTTTTTATCAATCGTACGAGAGCGACCAAAATCTACGGATTGGAGTCGTGTAAAGAGTTTTTGGGTTGATAGGTGTTCTAATTTCTTTCGCAATGGTTGGTTTGGTAGCACTTCTGGATAGTTCTTATTATACACCACTGCATCAATGTACATTCCTGTTCCTCCAACAAGGAGGGGGATGTTGTCGCGTTTTTGTATTGCTCGTATTGTCGCATCCGCCTTCTTTTTATACAAAACAACGCTGTAAGGAGTAGTTGGATCTGCAATATCCAGGAGATGATGGGGAATACCACACATTTCTTGTTGGGTGATCTGAGCTGCACCAATGGTGATACCGCGATACACTTGCCGTGAGTCAGCAGAGACGATTTCTCCCTTGTATTGTTGCGCAAAATCAACAGCAAGATTGGACTTGCCGCTTGCCGTTGGACCTACAATGGCAACGAGGTTGTTATTCATACGCACGTTTTATGCTCTCCTTATCTATTCTATACTTTGTTTTCAAGTAGTATAGAGAAGTTTCTGTACTCTCCTTTGTGGTCGGATAGCGAGGTCGGGCGAGAGGATTAGGGGGCGGAGAGAAAGGCAAGAATCAGGAAAATCCACCCAAAGTACTTGACAGAATTATTATATGCTATACTGTATTTATCGTGGTGAGGTTGAGTCCGAAGAACGCAATGCCCTCTACAGGGGCAAGCGGACGAAGCCACGAGGGGACAAGGTGAATGATGTGCATGGCAAGAGGCAGCCTCTGCTTCCTGCTATTGGGTTCCGATTGTAAGTTCGTCGGCACCCATAACTCTCTGTTTGCCAACAGAGAGGAGTCACATTGAGAGCGGAGTCATTATCCGCTATACCCCCTCTACCAGCAAAGCACTGCTAGGCCAGGCACGCGATGCGCATAGCGCGTCATCCATGGCAAAGGTGGTGCTCTTATGTTTTAAGAGCGTATGTGTACGACCGGTTTCAATACTATGTTAGGAGAGGTGATGAGGAAATGATGCGTGCGATGTTTATTCGTACTGCCTTTTTTCAATCTCTGTTTGAGTTGACGATATAAAGTTCTCAAGGGATGTTGTTGTGTTCGTATTTGTGCGGGTTGAACGGACGCTTACCGTGCGTTCTTTTTGCTCTTTTTCTCCAACAATGAGGAGGTAGGGAATTTTTTGTGTCTCTCCATTTCTAATTTTTTTGCCCAGTGCCTCGTTTTCAGTATGGCACACGCTGCGGATATTTTTTTGTACGAGCTCTTTATGTATTTCTTGCGCGTACTCGTTGTATTTTTCACTTATTGGCACGACCCATACGTGCTCGGGCGAAAGCCACACAGGAAATGCTCCGCCAAAGTGCTCTATGAGGATACTCAAGAATCGTTCAAGCGACCCTGCTATTGCGCGGTGTATGATGACGGCTGTTTGTTTTTTGCCGTTTGTGTCTGTGTATTCAAGGTTGAATCGCTCAGGTTGCACAAAGTCAATCTGTGCTGTTGCGAGTTGCCATTCGCGACCTAATGCGTCTTGAAACATAAAGTCCAGCTTTGGTCCGTAAAATGCTGCTTCTCCTTCCTTTTTTTCGGCGTTGAGGTTGTGTTCGGTGGATACTTCTTGGAGGCACTGTTCTGCAACAGTCCAGTTTTCATCAGTGCCAAGGTAGTTTTCAGGGTGCTTTGGGTCGCGTACTGATAACGACACCCAAAAAGTATCTTTGTTCCACATACCCAGCGTTTTATAGAACGAGTGGATTATTCTTACAATGTTTGATACCTCTTGTCTGATGTGTTCTTTGGTGCAAAAGATATGCGCGTCATCAACGTTGAACGCTCGCACGCGCGACAACCCCAACAGTTCTCCTGGTTTTTCGTCTCGGTACTGTACGGTTGTTTCAGTAAAACGGAGGGGGAGTTCTCTGAATGAGCGAGGTTTTGACGCGTAGATTTGGGTGTGGTGCGGACAGTTCATTGGTTTTAGGACAAAATTCTGGTTGCTTTGCGATCCGTGCACAGTAAAAAATTCATCACGAAACTTGTCTGCGTGTCCGCTTTTTTCGTAGAGATCTATTTTGGTGATGTGCGGAATCGTTACTTTCTCGTACCCATACTGCTGCGATAGCTCCCAGAGGTAGGCAAGGAGTGTTTCGCGGAGTAGTGTTCCTTTTGGGGTAAAGAGCGGCAATCCGCTTCCAACTAAGGGGGAGAATGTGAAGAGGTCTAACCGTTTTCCTAATACGCGGTGGTCTCGTTTTTTTGCCTCTTCTTGGTTTGCGTAGTACTGTTTCAGGTCTTGGGGGGTTGAAAACGCAACACCGTACACTCGGGTGAGCATTGTGTTTGCCTCGTCTCCGCGCCAGTACGCTCCTGAAACTCGCAACAGGGAAAATGCGTTCGCATCTATTTCTTTGGTAGTGTTGGCGTGCCCTCCTTGGCACAGGTCTGTAAATTGGTCGCCAGTATGTACAACACCGACTGTTGTTTTTCCTGCGCTTTCTAATTCGCCTACGAGTTCAATCTTGTAAGGTTGGTTGTGTTCTGTGAAGTATGTTTTTGCTTTTTTGACATCCCACTCCTCATACCGCATTGCCAGATTCTGCTGTAGAATTTTTTTCATTGTGGTTTCAATGTCTTTTAGGGCTGTGTCAGGGATTGTGACGTTTGCAAAGTCATAGTAAAAACCATCTTTGGTTGTTGGTCCAATCGTGATGTGTGCGTCTGGGTAGTGGTGTTGTACTGCTTGTGCGAGAATGTGGGCGAGTGTGTGTCGGATGTTGTCAAGCGATGATGGCGTAGTCATAATTAGGTCAGTTCTGCTGCGTTACTACAAAGGAATTTAGTTTCTCCGCTCGCTGTATCTATTCTGCCGTCTAAGTAGAGTACCTTACCCTCCATCAGGATGTTCTGGTGCCGTGAGAATGTTTGTGGAAACGCAATTGCTTCAATTTTACCGCTTAAATCTTCAATGTCAAAGAAAAGCATCGGGTCTCCTTTTTTTGTGATAATTTTTTTTGTTGATCCAACGAGTGCTGCCACGCGGGCAGAAGGGAATTGGTGTTGTTTGAGGGCGCGAATAGAGGTGCATTGTTGTATTTTGTCTTGGTATTGTTTGAGCGGGTGACCTGAGACGAAAAATCCCAACAGTTCTTTTTCCCAGTCCAGCCGCTCTATTTCAGAGCATTCTGGTATGTCTTTGAGGGTAAGGTGTGCGGCATTGCTGCTATCTGCTTCCCCAAACAAGGACGATTGGTTTGAGTTACGCAGAGCACTCTGTTGTTTCGCGTATTGGAGGAGTGCCTCAACGTTGTAGAGGAGTTTGTTGCGATGGTCAAAGGTGTCAAAAGCACCAGCCTTGATGAGTGCTTCCAGAGATTTTTTATTGAAATCTCGCCCGCCAATACACTGCAAAAAGTGTTCTAATGATGAGAAGCCTCCCTCCTCTTCCCGTTTCTGGATAATGAGGTCAACAACATTAGACCCAACATTTTTTATGGCTGCCAATCCAAACCGAACCTCCCTTTCTTTGATCGTAGTAAAGTGCGCACCGCTCTCCTGAATAGATGGAGGGAGTATTTTGATAGAGTGCATATCTGCCTCGTGGAGCAAGAACGATAATCTATCAATATGTTTTGCTTCTGCGTTGAGCAGTGCCATCATAAACTCTGTTGGGTAGTGCGCCTTGAGGTACGCTGTTTGGTACGCTATTTCAGCGTACGACACTGCGTGGCTTCTGTTAAATCCATACCGTGCGAATCCAGGGAACAGAGACCATACTTTTTGTGCAGATTTTTTATCAATGCCGTTTTTTTTCATTCCTGAAATAATTTTTGTCTCTTGTTCGTCCAGCAGTTCTTTGATTTTTTTACCGATTGCTTTGCGCAACGTGTCTGCTTCTGCAAGCGTAAATCCTGCAAGGTCGCGCGCGATTTGCATCATTTGTTCTTGGTACACGCCAACGCCGTACGTATTTTTGAGGATAGGCTCTAATCTGGGGTGGTCGTATGTTGTCTCTTCTTGACCGTGTTTCCTCCTAATATACGTTGGGATTAGTTCCATAGGACCTGGGCGATAGAGCGATATCATAACGACAATGTCTTCAAACTCGGTTGGTTTCAAGTCTTTGAGGTAGCGACGCATCCCGCCTGACTCCAATTGGAACACGCCTGTTGTGTCTCCTTTTTGGAGTAGTTCGTATACCTTTGCGTCTTTGTGGTCTACAGTTTCAATATTTATTTCTACTCCGTGTGTTTTGTGTACCTCTTGCAGGGTATTTTCAATGATGGTGAGGTTTTTAAGACCCAGAAAGTCCATTTTAAGAAGTCCTAAGTCTTCTATAGCGTGCATCTCGTATTGTGTGATAATTGTTTCTGTGTCTTTTGTTGCGTGCTGGAGGGGAATGAGTTCGGTGAGCGGTTCTTTGGTAATCACGACACCGCACGCGTGTGTAGATGCGTGGCGCGTTACTCCCTCTAATCTCCGCGCGTTATCAATGAGCATTTTTGCCTGTTCGTCTGTTGCGTAAATTGTTTTCAATTCCTCTACATTTTGCAGCGCATTATCCAGAGACGACATAAACGGAATCATCTTTGATATTCTGTCGCAGTACTGGTATTCGTAGTCCAGTGCGCGTCCAACGTCACGGATAGCAGCACGGGCTGCCATCGTTCCAAAGGTGATGATTTGAGCAACGTTTTCTTTTCCATATTTATCCGATACATACTTGAGAACCTCATCTCTTCGGGTGTCTGCAAAGTCAAGGTCAATATCTGGCATTGAGATACGGTCAGGGTTCAAGAAACGTTCAAAAATCAGCCCATATTTTATTGGGTCAATGTTCGTAATGTTGAGAAGGTACGATACTAGTGATCCTGCAGCACTCCCTCGTCCAGGACCCACAACAATTTTGTTGTCCTTTGCCCAGATTACAAAATCTGCAACAATAAGCATATACGCCTCGTACCCCATTCTAATGATGATATTCAACTCGTAATCTAACCGTTCCAGAATCTCATTTTTTTCCTTTGATTGCGGAGCAATATCTTTGTCGTAGTCGGTGAGTGAGGATGTATCAAGACCATAGCGTTCGTGTAGCCCCAGGACGCACTGCTTTCGCAGGTACGATGCAGCAGTGTACCCTTTTGGCACTTCGTAGTGGGGGAGTTGATAATCACCCAATGGTATTTCTACATTGCACCTATCTGCTATTTTTTGTGCGTTGCTCACAGCATCAGGGTGGTCTGGGAACGCTTGGTTCATCTCTTCAGGGGAAACGATCGACAGGTCAAGGTGGGTGAGTTTCATTCTCCTTTCTTCCTTGATTGTGTTTCCTGTCTGGATTGCGAGTAGTATGTCGTGTGCGTTTTGGTCGTCTTTGTTGAGGTAGTGCGAGTCTGCTGTTGCAACCATTGGCGTATCAGTCTCTTTGCTCAGCGCAAAGATTGCTTCGTTCACTTTCTTTTGTTCAGGGTCGTTGATATTGTGCTGCACTTCTAAGTAGTAATTTTCTTTTCCAAAAATGGCTTTGTGCTCTTCGATGATTTTTTTTGTGTCTCGCATCCTGCCCTCCAAGATAGCAGAGCCAAGTTCTCCTCCTAAACAGCCCGAGAGCGCGATAATACCCTCTGCGTATTTTGCGAGCGTTTCTTTATCAAGGCGAGGTTTGTAGTAGAAACCCTCCAAGTGGGAGAGGGTTGAGAGCTTGATCAGGTTCTTATACCCTGTATTGTCTTTTGCAAGCAGGATAATGTGCCACCTTTTTTCGTTTATGTTGGGGTTTTTGTCCTGCATTGTATGACTGGTAACATACCCCTCCATTCCAATAATTGGTTTAATCCCTTGTTTTTTTGCCTCTTTGTAGAGCTCAATCGCACCATACATATTGCCGTGGTCTGTTACCGCAACTGCGTTCATTCCTAAGTCTTTTGCTCTCTGCACCAAGGCAGGTATTTTTGAGAGCCCATCCAAGAGCGAATAGTCAGAATGCGTATGGAGGTGAACAAATTGTGGTTTTGTTTTCATTGCTTTCATTCTACCATAGAATGGATTTGTAAAAGGAGTGCAGCGAGTGTAAGCCATTGGTTGATTGTTTGTGGATAATGATGTTGTGGGGTGGTGGGTAGGTGTTCATCCTCTCCCTTCTGCTGTTTTTGTGGTATCGTAAAAACATTGGCATGAACTTTCAGTACGAGAAAAAGGTAGCCAAGAAGTTTGGCTACCAGTACATAGCAGGTATTGACGAGGTGGGAAGAGGACCGTTGGCAGGTCCTGTTGTTGCGTGTGCGTTTATGTTTTTGAGCCATCGCGTTCCTCGTTCTGTTGTGCGACAGGTGCGGGATTCGAAAGTAGTGTCGCACAAGAAACGATGCGAGTTGTTTCGTATTTTTTGCGAGTGGAAGAACGAAGGGATTGTTGATTTTGAAACCGCCTCTGTTCGCCCCGCAACAATAGATGCGCTCAACATCCAGAAGGCAACTATTATTGCGATGAGACGAGCGTTCTCAAAACTCAAAACAAGACCACAGTATGTTATTGTGGATAAAATATCGCATCAAGGAACACTGCTATCGTGTGATTACGAGGTTCGTGTCAAGGCAGATAGAGATGTGTTGTCGTGTGCTGCTGCGTCAATTGTGGGAAAGGTGAGGCGAGATAGCGGTATGGTACGATACCATACCCGTTACCCTGAGTATGGTTTTGCGCGCCACAAAGGGTATCCTACTGCTGCACACTACGCAGCGTTGAGGAGGTATGGCACAACAGATATTCATCGGAAAAGTTTTCGTTTGGTGTAATCGGGGTATAGCGTTGTGTTGCATTTTTTGACAAGTTTCGTTATTGTAAGGATGTGTATTGCTCAAGCGATATTATCAGTAACTTACCTATACACGTATGGCAGTCCCAAAAAATAGGCACACAAAATCACGACGTAACAAGAGGCGTTCTCATATAAAATTGTCTCCTGCACCCCACGGAATATGCGAAAAGTGCGGAGTTCGTACGCCCCCTCATTTTCTCTGCGAGAACTGCGGTTCGTACAAAGGGAGAGAAATGGTTGATGTTCTCAAGAAACGAACTAAGAAGGAAAGAAGGGAAGTAGCGACCAATGGGTAGATAAGGCAGGCAAGTTTTTCACAACGTAGTTATAGTTAGTTTGATTTTGTTCTTTTTATGGCATCACGACACCTTGCTCGTTCAGTAGCACTCCAAGTTCTTTATGAATTGGATTTTTGGTGTGCGGACAATGACCTTACGCTGCAAGAATCTGATAGATACCAAAAGAAGAGTGACGTTATCACAAAGAATGTTGCTGAATTTGCTCCTGGCACCAGCGAGTTAGGGTTTATCACCTCGTTGATAGAAGGAGTTATCAAGTACCAAAAGAAGATAGACGCTATTATTGAAAAGTCGGCTCCTGAGTGGCCTCTGAGCCACATCACCACAGTTGATAGAAATGTTCTGCGAATAGGAATTTTTGAGTTATTGTGGGGTAATAGAAAAGAGGTGCCACCAAAGGTTGCGATCAACGAAGCAATAGAGTTGGCAAAGAATTTTGGCGGCGAATCATCGGGCAAGTTCGTCAACGGTGTATTGGGAGCAATTTATCGTGAAATAGGCGAGCCACAAAAAGATGAAAGGACAAGGGTGCGTTTGAATAAAGGTTAACTCTAATAATAATGGATATTAAACACGATTTTTCAGCTCTTGAGAAGAAAGTTTCTGTATCGTTCAAAGATAAAGATTTATTGAAAAAAGCATTTGTTCATCGTTCGTATATTAATGAACACCCTGAGTTTGAGATGGGTCATAACGAGCGGTTGGAATTTTTAGGGGATGCTGTCTTGGAATTAGTTGTTACCGAGTATCTCTTCCGTCATCACCACAACGCAGAGGGTGACCTCACCGCGTATCGCGCTTCACTGGTTAATAGTAAAATGTTGGCGCGCGTGGGGAGTGATCTTGATTTTAATAATTATTTGTTGCTGTCCAAAGGTGAAGCAAAGGACATAGATGGCAGGGCGCGTAGTTTTATTATCGCAGACGCAGTAGAAGCGTTTATTGGAGCAATGCATTTAGACCAGGGTTTTGATGTTGCAAAGCGGTTTATCACCGATCACGTCATCATCCACTTGGACGAAGTTTTAGAGAAAAAATTATACCAAGATCCAAAGAGTGCACTCCAAGAAAAAGCGCAAGAAAGGAAGAGCGTTACCCCAAGATACGAAGTATTGCGCGAGACCGGCCCTGACCACGAAAAGACGTTTTGTGTGGGCGTGTATTTTGAGAGCATCCTGGTCGCTGAAGGACAAGGTTCTAACAAACAAGAGGCAGAAGAAGACGCTGCGAAAAAGGCGCTGCAAAAAAATAATTGGTAGAATTCGCTCCACAAAGAACCTACGGTACAGCGCTGGATGCAGGACGATAGTTCTGTACTTTACTATAATGCAAAAAAATATCTCTCAACAAAACCGCAGGTTGTTTCTTTTAGGAACTATTCTATCCTGTGTTTTTGTGCTAGTGGTTTGGAGTATGGTTCTTGGTGCGCGGTCTGCGTCTGCGCAGAGTGCTGTTATTGAGGATATTCACACCATCAAAGATGGAGATTTGATACAGCAAGAAAACGACCCTGATGTCTATATCGTCAAAATTGTCGGCAACAAAGCGTTCAAAAGGCTGATACTCAATCCTGATATATTTAATTCATACGGTCACTTGTCGTGGGATGCTATTCTAACAGTACCTCCTTCTATTGTGGATGTGTATCAAACATCACGTTTGGTGATGGAGGTGTATCCTGATGGCACTCCTGTAACAGGTAGAGTGTATGTTCTTGAGCCAGATGGTGATGTTGGAGTAAAGCGATACCTCAACCTTTCACCAGAGCAATTTGAGAGCGCAGGATACGATAGAGATAGTATTTACTTTATCAACCGCCTTGAGGCAGGTCCTACCTTTTATAAAGAGGGAGAACCTATTACTCACGACACATCCACACAGCAACCTGGCACTTCTCAGTCCTCCCCAGAGAACACCCCTTCTCCTGAGCTTAATAAAGAGGAGAAAGAAGGGAGAGAAAATTGTACACAAGAGTGGCTTGAGCTTACAAAGCATGTGCTTGGAACCATAGAAGTGCTGGATGGGTTATGTATTGAGTTGATACCAAAAGACAGCGCTGTTGGAAAATTTATTCTATCAAAAAAGGTGAGTGGATTTTATGTTGTCAACGATAATAAAATAGCGGTCATTGAGGATAGGGGGTTCCAAACGTTATATTCTGAGTTGCATGAGGTGTGTCACGCACAACAGAATTGGTATTTTACCTCGTTTTACGAAGATGGGAATATATTGACGGAGTGGATACGTACAAAAGCAGGTAGTGAATTTCTTGATATTGCTGGGTTTGAGCGAGTACGGACACAGCATGATACAATCGTATGGAGTGTTTCTTCTCGTAGTCCGTTTTTTGGAATATATGGTTACAATGATCCTATTGAGCTGGCGGCAGAGCTATGTACGTTATCGTTCTTGTGGAAGTACGATGTGCGTGACGCTAAATACCAGTATACAAGAGATGAAATAGCAGATTTGCTACGAATAGGAAAGAGGAGCGGAGTATATGCGTGGATGCACAAATGGGTGATAGACCAGAACGAAGAAACGCTTGGTGAGCGAGAGAGAGGATGAAAACGTAATCAGTAATGTTCAATGATTGAGAATATTGGCATATTGTCATCCCTCCATTTTTTTGTTATGATATTTTTGCTGTTATTCATAGTATGAAATAAATTATAGAGTATGTTGAGACTTCGATTAAGAAGAGTAGGCAGGAAGCACGATCCGAGTTTTCGTATTGTTGTTACTGAAAATACCGCACCATTGAAGGGTAAATATTTAGAATCCATTGGTTTTTATAATGCAGTTTTAAAAAAACGAGAAGTGAACCACGAGCGAGCAAAGTACTGGTTGAGCAAAGGGGTGCAGCCCACAGATGTTGTCCATAACATCTTGGTGACCGAAGGAGTTATTGATGCCCCCAAAATCGCAGTTCATAAAAGGTCTCAAAAACAAGATCAGGGTCAAGAACAAGAGGAAAGTGAGGATGAAAAAGCAAAAGTGAACAGCGAAGAAGGTGGTGGAGGTGAACCCAGTGAAGAGAAGAGTGCCAAAGAAGAGGAGAATAAAGAAGCAGAGGAAGTAAAGGAAGCAAAAGAAGAGAATAAGAAAGCAGGGAAGCAGGACAAGCAAGATGAAAGCGCAGAAGATGAAAAAAGTGAGACCAAAGAATAGAGGACATCTATAGGTGCCTGTGTTTTGATATGAGCACCTTTTCATCACCCATAGATTGATTGTGGTATGTGCTGTGTGTGAGTAATAGTATATTGACTTTTGCACCAGATACTATATTATAGAAGTGAGAAATGGTCATTCTCAATTCTTAATACCATATAATTAATGTGCAGAAAATACAGATATGACTGACGACAAAGAGTTTCTTGAATATATTATAAAGGGCATTGTAAATAACCCAGACGACGTGATGGTTGAGAGAAAGGTTGATGAACTGGGTGTCCTCCTTACCTTGAAGGTGAATCCTGAAGATATGGGTCAGGTTATTGGCAAGGGTGGAGCTACTGCCCGTGCGGTCCGTACTCTACTCCGTATTGTTGGAATGAAGAGTAACGCGCGAGTCAATTTAAAAATTGAGGAGCCAGAAGGAAGCGCTCGTCGCACTTCTCAAGATGCAATGCAAGACAACGCATCAAACGAATCTCCTGAAGCCTCACAACCACAGGAGCAAGACTCAAAGGTTGACATTAACGAGGCAATTGGTGACCTTGACTAAATTTTATGTAGCAAAAAACCCTGCATCATACACTGCAGGGTTTTTTGTTGGCATAACCTATGCAGTTTGATATTTTTACATTATTCCCCGATATCATTGATTCGTATAAGGGTGAGTCCATCATACGGCGAGCCATAGATGCTGGTGTTTTGCGCGTCCATAGCCATAACATCCGTGACTGGGCGCACGACAAGCACAGCACGGTTGACAATGTTCCGTACGGAGGTGGAGCAGGCATGGTGATGAAGGTAGAACCAATTTATAGGGCGATATGCGATTGCTCGCTGTTTGAAATCAAGACAACAGAGCGTGGACTTGTACATAGCGATAAGCAACGGATTATTTTGTTGTCTGCAAAAGGGGAGCGGTTCACACAACAAAAGGCACAAGAATTAGCGCAATACGAACACATTATGTTGATATGTGGGAGGTACGAAGGCGTTGATGAACGAGTTACGACCTATATTGCGGATGAAGAGATTTCTATTGGTGAGTACGTTTTGACAGGAGGAGAGATCCCCGCGCTCGTTCTTTTGGACGCTGTTGCGCGTCTCCACAAGGGCGTATTGGGGAATGTTGAGTCGCTCAAAGAGGAGTCGTTTACCACAGGTCACCCAAAGGAGTATCCGCACTACACCAGGCCTGCGGTTTTTTCTCCAAAACCAGGCGTGGAATGGAAAACACCCGATATTCTTTTGTCGGGGAATCATCAGGAAATTCAAAAGTGGAGGCAACAAGATTCTCGGTAAGAGTGAAGAAGAAAGCGGTATGTTAATGGAGGGTACGTATGAAAATCCCACACTTTAATTCAGTGTGGGATTGATAGGAGGTGTGTCTTGGAAGTGAAAGTACGCAGTAGAGGAATCGTTGAGTTTTTGTACTTGTAGCGTGCCACAGATGATGCACTCCAAGATGAGTTTTGCAATGTCGTAAAACGTAAAGGTGCGACATGTGCACCGTATGCAGGACGTTATTCCTTCTACTCCTCTGAACATCACTTCTCCTTTCTGGTATCAGTACACTGTATTTATACACTATATTCGATGTAGTATCAATTGTATTGATGGTATGTAGGCGAAGGGGCGAGTACTGTTTTCAACAATCACATCAATCAATAGTACAAGAGTAGATTGTTCGTATGCAAGACATCAAGGATGTGCAGTGCTGTGTGTGGCAGGGTTCTTGACTTTATATATTAGTGTGTTATTCTATAGATAGTTCTTGAACACAAGACCTCTGCATGTGTTGTGAATACAGGGGTTTTCAAAAGAAAGGAAGTTTCTGATGGCTACGAAGGACTATCCTGCATTGAGCAGGGAGCCTTTGCGGGTTCATCACAGGGCTGTCGTGGGATTGAGCGATAAGAACCTACGCGGACAGGAGATGATGGACGAGTTCCTCATAGGATCGTTCTGGAGGAGAATCTTTGATGGAGTCAAGGAACCATTGTTTGAGTGCTATGATGAGTACATGACGTTGGATCTTGTTGTGCTCACGCCACAAGAGGTTGGATTGCACACAGACAATAGGATTTCTTTGTCATCTTTCTTCTCGCACGTTGTGCGCACTTTTCCTGAATTAGAGCTCGTAAAGCCAGAAGTTGCTTTTCGGGTACAAAGAGACTACGATCTGGAGATTGGGGAGGCACACTATTTTGCGATTCCTCAACCAGGCGTCATCATGCGTGACTACGATCTTGGTACGCGGGAAATAGGGTTTGGTCTTTCGCACGGAGGCCTACGACTGATGGGTGTGCCGCACTTGCAAAAAGAGAACGCCGTGTATCGGATTCTACAACCTGTTCCTCGTTACGACATCCATTGGACTAGACACGATGTCAGGTGGGTGTTTGCGTTGAAGGCGCAGGTTGATATGGGTGCGACGCCCACTGATGAGAATATTCGCGAGTCCTCTCACCAGAGCAGTGGCAATACTGGTGTTTCGTATGACGCACGGAGTCATTACCAAACAGCGCAGAATGGTGATGGGTTAATCTTTGATGACAAGTCAACGGAAGAACAGATGGACAGGGATCTTGACGACGCACTGTCATTTCTGAAGAGAGTCCACCGATGACTCCCTGATACGGCAGAATACACATTCTGCCGTTTTTCTTTTTTAATATGCGAATGTAAGTCTGGTTGCAAGGATACAGGTGTTGACAAAATCATATATATATATAATCATAGTGGTTCCAGTCATACGATTGGGATAGAGACTGTGCTCAAGAAAGGAGCGTAGGAAATGACAGGTTCGAGCGTGATACGGAGCCAGGGACCCAAGCGCTACAATCACTTCACGGGCAGGAGCGTTTTCATCTCCACTGTGCGTGGCGGCCGACCCGACAAGAAAAAGACCAGTGTACAACATCCTGTGGTGCAACGCGATCCATTCGTTGACCCCCAGGCGTTCGGGAACGAAGATCCAGTGTTTCAGTACACCGATCCTGAAACCCAGGACTGGCTGGTGCAGATCATTCCAAACCTGTGGCCCATTCTTTCTCTTGAACGAAAGGAACGATTCGACAGAGATGCGATTATTGGAGAAGGATTTCACGAGGTGGTGATCACAAAAGATCCCACCTACTCCTTCGCGGACTTCTCGCAGCAATACACAGAGCTTGTGTTGAAGGCTCTTGCTATGCGGTCAAACGCGATCCTTCGTGAGTGCCCGAGCATTAAGGAGATTTCTATCTTCCAGTGCTATGGGTTACAGGCAGGAGGCTCTCAACCCCACCCTCATCTACAGATCTTCGCTCACAACGATGTTTCACCAGAGGTGAAACATCGCGAGGAGATGATGCTTCTCTTCTGGAAGAAGCACAACATCAATGTGATTGATGCTGTGATACAGGATGCAGAAGAGGATCCAAGTCTGGTTGTCTACCGCAACAGCAGTTACGTGGTCGTTTGTTCGCACGCACCCTCAGCCGAATACGAGGTTCAGATTCTGCCAACCTACACAGAAAAGACCGCCTACACGAACCGAGGCTTGAACGCGGAAATGTTGGACGATCAGAGGAGAAGGGATCTTGCTGAGGCACTGAATGTCGCGACTCGCGCACTCAAAATCGCCCTGAATGATCCTCCGTACAACATCTTGGTTCGTTCCCTTACGAAGGGTATGGCGAACATGATTATTCCTACGGACCAGCATTTTCTCGGATGGTACATTGACATTCGTCCCACCTACGGCTACCAGCCGTTTGGGCTCCAGCCGTTACGGGGAGACGATACAGTGACCGTCGAGCCCGAGTACGCAGCAAACGATTTGCGCCTTGCCTTAAAGCATCCTGATTTCCCAAACAGGGAACAGATGTCGTGGCAAGACCAGTACGCCAACACGATCGCGATGCTGGTTCAGTAGAGATCCGAACCATCCGCTGTTCAAACCTCTTGTTCGTTCGCGCCAATGATCCAGCGCGAAGATGCACAGACCCCGTAGCACGCAACCAGCGTGATACGGGGTCTTATTGAATTACGGGTTTTTCTGTGTCTCTACTTTTGTTCTTTGATGTATCGCTTCTTTTGGTAGATGTACCTGAACGACAAGAATAGTAGTGGAGATCCTACTACGATGTCTGCCACTGCTTGTGAGATAGCTCCTTGGACTCGCTTCCTATCGTTTTTCTTACAGTTTTCGTATCGTTCCTTTTGCGCTTTTTCATCCTCTTTGTCGTACGAGTCGTATACTCTGATGTACTCGTTTTCCAAGCATCGCGAATCTGCTGAAAAAACGTATGTATACATCACATTGCGCACCAAAGATATGACTCCGTATGATGTGTAAAAAAAAGATGATAAAAAGACAATAGCAAGCGCTATTGAAAAAATGGTCTTTGAGAAACTCGCCAACGTAATAGACGTTACTTTATGATTTGAGTGCTCCATAGGACAATGAATAAATAATATCTTATTCTATGGTATCACAATCGAATATATATATATATATGATTTTTGTGGATAAAGACGAACGCTCGCTGTGTCAGGTGCAGACAGTGTTCCAGTTTATTCCGTATCAGGTATAGGTAGCATTCCTGTGAACGAGAGTTGTGCTGGACCACTCATATACACTGGTTCACTTTTGTTGTTGGTGCCATCCCATTGCATTTTTAAGTCACCACCTGGCAGCGAAACTGTTGCTTGTTTATCTGAAAGTCCACGAAGTCGCGCAGCTACTAATACAGCGCACGCGCCAGACCCGCAGGCGAGCGTGACACCCACTCCGCGCTCCCATACCCGCATTTTGATGTGATGTGGCGATACTATGTTTGCGACTTCAAAGTTCGTTTTGTTTGGAAAGTCAGGGTGTGTTTCTACGATTGGACCAATGTCAGTCAGCGGGAAATCGTCTATTGGCATGTCAATGAACAGTACTGCGTGCGGGTTTCCCATTCCTATACACGCTAAGTCGTAGGTTGTATTGTTGATTTGTAGTGTATGGTGTATGTCTGGTGATGATTGAGCATTGAGAACAGGGATGGTCTCTGGGTCTAACACAACAGGCTCCATAGCAACACGTACGCTATCTACAATTGACCCAGACATATGTATCTCTACTTGCACTATACCTGAACCAGTTTCAACCGTTATATTTCTGTTTTTTGGTTTGAAATCGGCACGCTCAATGAGATATTTAACAAAACAACGAATTCCATTACCACACATATCGCTATATGATCCATCTGCATTTACGATAACCATATGAGCATCAGCATTATTACTATCTGCTGCAATAAGAATTCCATCTGCGCCAATACCAAAGTGACGATCGCAAATTTTTGGTGTTATCATCGTCCAGTCTCTATTTAGAAAATGACTGTTGGAGCCCAATGCATCAATCAGTATAAAATCATTACCAATACCCTGAACTTTTGTGAATGGAATAGACATACATTTATTATATCATTGAAACAGCAAAGAATGCGGAGCCATGTGTATTGGCACACCATACCAACGGAGAAGTGCTGTATTGATTTACAAAATGCAGAAAATGTTTTATGCTGGTTGATACTGACACAAAATAGAACCAATCAGGAGATTCTTTTTGTGTCACAACAACCCATAACCAGGATGGCACGCAGCGCACATCCAAAGAGAGGATTGAATGATGGGTAACTCTACATCAAAAAGGCGAGACGGTTTTGAAGCCGCCAGTCAAGAATTCAAAGATGGTGAATACCAGAAGGGTCGAGAAGCCGCTCTCAATGGTGAGGACCTGTCTGTAGATGCGAACGAATATCAGCAACAGGGCTATAAAGAAGGCGAATGGATCAATGGTTATAAAGCCGCACGGAATGGTAAAGATTTGCCTCCAGATGCCAGCGATGCCTTTCAAAGAGGATATGAGGAGGTTGAATTTGAGTTCAATGGCGGACATCCTCCTTCATGGCGCCCACCATCCTTTTAATCTCCACAGTGCTGTCCATAAAATGAGTGAGGTAATCTTCTGGATTGCCTCACTCACCCAAATTCTTTTGTCTTTATACGAGACTTTTTTGTTTTTAAGAAGAGCATTGTACATTTTCTTTCAAAGGTACTATTTGATTGGTATCTTGGTGGTTGCTATAATATGAGGTGTTGGTTCTTCTATTTATAATAAGGTAGACAGTGGCGATTATTCAGGGCGTATTGACATAGAAGTCATATGGCAAATTCCAAAGAAGCACAATCACGGATAAAGATTAACAAGTTTTTAGAAGACGCAGGGTGGCGGTTTTTTGATACAGAAAAAGGTGAGGCAAACATTCGGCTTGAAGCCAGTGTAAAAATAACCCAACAAGATATTGATGAAATGGGAGAGGATTTTGAGAATACCCAAAGAGGATTTGTAGATTATTTATTGTTGGATGATAAGGGATTTCCTTTTGTTGTCTTGGAAGCAAAGAGAGAAGGTAAAAATCCATTAGATGGTAAAGAACAAGCACGTAGGTACGCCCAGTCGCAGAATGCCAGGTTTGTTTTACTATCAAATGGCAATACGCATTACTTTTGGGATTTGGAAAGCGGTAACCCAGAAGTTATTATAGAGTTTCCAAAACAAGAATCATTGTTGCATCGTTCAGGGTTTCAGCCAGATAACCAACGGCTATCCAGTGAAAGCGTTAAAGAGGATTATATTGCTTTGACGCAAAATCCAAACTATAAAGAGGATCCTCGTTATCGGGACAAAAGCACAAGGGAAGAATATCTCTCTCAGGAGGACTTACGAATTTTACGTCCCTATCAACTCAGAGCAATTCATGCATTACAAAAGAGTGCTGGTGAAGGTAGTACCAGGTTTCTCTTTGAGATGGCAACAGGTACAGGGAAAACTCTTGTGGCAGGTGCGGTTATAAAACTTTTTTTGAGAACAGGCAACGCGAAACGAATTTTGTTTTTGGTTGATAGAGTAGAATTAAAAAATCAGGCGTATGATAATTTTAATACTTACTTAAAGAACGATTGCACATCTGTTATTTATAAAAACAACAGAGACGACTGGCAGAAGGCAGAGATAGTCATCTCAACTGTTCAGAGTCTTGCTTCTCAAGATAAGTATAAGAAGTTTTCGCCAACTGACTTTGGCTTGGTGATTTCTGATGAGGCACACCGCTCAATTGGAGGGAGTAATGGGAATTATAGGGCAGTGTTTGAGTATTTTGTCGGATATAAGTTGGGACTCACCGCAACACCAAAAGATTACTTGAAAAATGTTGATTCACAAAAATTACCTCAAAAAGACCCTCGTGCGTGGGAACGTAGGCAGCTTTTGGATACCTATACGACTTTCGGTTGTCCAAGCGGTGAACCAACATTTCGTTACACACTAATCAGTGGTGTGAAAGATGAATATCTTATCAATCCTATTGCTGTTGATGCACGAACAGAAATAACCACTCAGTTACTTTCAGAAAAGGGCTATGCTATTATTGCTGAGAATGATGAAGGAGAAAAAGAGGAAGGAGTGTTTTTTCATAAAGATTTTGAGAAAAAGTTTTTCTCAGATAATACTAATAAAGCATTCTGTGGGACGATTATTAAAAATGCTCTGCGAGATCCTATCAGCAGAGAAATTGGCAAGACCATTGTGTTTTGTGTTAGACAGAGCCACGCTTCTAAGATTACACAGATATTGAATCAAATGGCGGACAAAGTGTGGCCTGGCAAATACAACTCTGACTTTGCGGTACAGGTCACATCAAATGTTCCTGATGCTCAACAAATGACGATGAATTTCGCAAACAATAATCTTACAGGACGCACCAATTTTCTCCCTGGTTATAAGTCAAGCAAGACAAGAGTATGTGTAACAGTCGGGATGATGACAACAGGATATGACTGCAAGGATATTTTAAATCTTGCGTTGCTTCGTCCTATTTTTTCTCCAACAGACTTTGTGCAGATTAAGGGACGAGGTACCCGTAAGTTTACCTTCGGGTACAAAAATGAAGATGGGGAAGAGATAAAGAAAGAAAAAGATACATTCAAGATGTTTGATTTCTTTGCGAACTGTGAGTATTTTGAGGAAAAGTTTGATTATGATGAGGCACTCCAATTGTCAGTTGCACAGAGGAATGGCAGTAGTTTTTCTGCGGATGATTTCAGCATCCAAAGTACGATGGACGAGGCAACTACTTATGCTCCTGATACTGTTACTCGGTACAAAGAAAAGCAGATTAGCAGTGCAGGGATGAAAGTAGATCGTAAATTATTTGAAAAAGCCAAAGAAGAAATTGGAAAGGATAAAGATATTCAAGATGCTGTTATGCAAGAACAGTGGGACAAGGCAATCAATATCACTGTGCATAAGTATCAAGATAAGCCTGAGCTCTATATCAATCTTGATAAACTTCGTCGTAGCGAGAGCTTAGATAGACGATTGACGTGGCGTGAGGTATTAGAGCGAGTATTTGGATTTGTTGATACCTTTCCATCAAAAGATGAAAAATTAGAGGAAGAATGCGAGAAGTTTATCTCTATTGATAAGCCCAAGAGTAAGTATGTACCATATATTAAGAATTTTATTAAGGCATACCTTACAGATGAAAGGTTTCATGCAATTATTGAAAACAGAAACTATGGAGAGCTCAATAACTACGCGGGTTTTCCAATGTCAGATTTTAAGGCATTAGGAGAAGATTTACGCAAGAAATTACCCGAATACATAAAAGATTATATACCCATCAATCAATATAAGGAATAATAAAGTTAGTTTACATCTCTTGACGAGATATAAACTAAATCGCATTTTAGTTTATATCTATAGGTAAGATGTAAACTAAAATAAAAGATAGTTTTTGTTGACTGATGAAATCTGAGTTAGGTCGCGATTTAATGTATAGTGATAGGCGTGATATAAACTATTGTCCAAAAATATGCCATAATAAATAGCATGGATGATATCGTGAATACAATTCTGAATATCCCAGAAGAGACACAAACCATTGAGTTTAAACGTTTAGCTGGCGATAAAGTTGTTCGTAAGATTTTGCAGACTATCGTTGCTATGGCAAATACTGATGGCGGAACGATTATCTTAGGCGTTGATGACCCAGAGAAGACAGCATTGAAGGGATGTGATAGGATTTTCGGAGTTGAAGAGGATAAGGTTTTGCTTGATGAGATTTTGAAAGAGCAGTCAAAAATTAATCCACAACTTCAAGGTATTCAGTTTCGCCATATCAAGGCACAAGGTGATAAAACAATTGTTTTGATAACAGTTGAAAAATCTAAAGAATCATTAGTCTCATTGAGTAATGATGTTTTTACTCGTCTCAATAAAAGTAATAAAAAATTAAACCCACAAGAAATTGTAAAGTGGAGTTATACCAAAGGATTTATAAAGGCGGATAAAGAATTGGTGGATGTGGATTTTGAACTTTTACAGACAAAATATTTTGATGTCTGGTGCGGTGCAATGGGTATCTCTGGAGGAACCATCCAAAGCATTTTATCTCAGGCTGGTTTGGCAAAAAAAGGTCAGGAAGAAATCTTGCGACCAACAAGAGCAGCCGTTCTACTTTTCGCCGAACATCCTACTTACCTAATGGAAATACATTGTACTGTGCGAGTTATACAACTCCGAGGCACATTAGAACGATTTGAGACTGTTCCTAATTATGTTAGTAAGCCAAAAACTATTGGTGGTCCAATCATAGAAGTAATTCGTAATTCTCACGAGTATGTTTTGAGTTTATTGGGGGCAGGTATAGAAATTCATTCTGGTTTTGTTAATACTTTTAAGATTCCCGAACGAGCAGTGAAAGAGGCTATTACGAATGCTGTCATACATCGTGATTACCGTATTCAAAGAGATGTTGAGATTCGTGTTTTTGAAGATAGAGTTGAGGTATTAAGTCCTGGGCTATTTACTTATAATATAACTGCGAATAATATAGGGTTCGTGCGTGCAGATGGTGAGAGGAATGATTTGCTGGTCAAACATCTGCGAGAATTTCCTAATCCACCGAATTTAAACTTCAATGAAGGCGTTCGTGCAATGAGGGCGGAAATGGATAAGCAAAATTTATACCCTCCGATTTTTATGACATACCCTACATACCCTGACTCTGTGAACGTTATTCTCCTGAACGAAGAAAGACCGACAGAGTGGGAAAAGGTAAGACTATACCTATCAAGAAATAGGTATATTGATAATAAAACAGCAAGAAACATAACAGGGGTTGTACAAATGCATGATATGTCACGTATGCTCAAGAGATGGACAGAGCAAGGATTTTTGGTAAAAATTGATGCCGAGTCTAAGTATTTTAAGGGTACAAAATATAAATTAGCAAATATTGATGAGATGGGTATAGAGCAGTGAGAGTTTTACTTGCAAACCCAAATGCAAGTAAAACTTAAAACCCCATTAAATAGGCAAAAAACAGCATCTTTACTTGCAAATCACTCAAAATTCACTATGTTAGATGCAGAAACAAAACGACACATTGATGCAGCAAGGCAAGTTCTTGTTGGTAAGGTGCCAGACCCAAAGGCGCAAGTAGACCAAATTACCACAGCCTTGATTTACAAGTTTATGGACGATATGGACAAAGAGTCGCAGGAGCTTGGTGGTAAGGCACAATTTTTCTCTGGGGATTTTAGTCAATATTCGTGGACGAAGATTTTAGATAGTAAATTATCTGGACAAGAGCGATTCAATTTGTATAATGAAGCAATTAAGAAGATGCCTCGCAATGAAAATATACCCCAACTTTTCAGAGATATTTTCAAAGATGCACTTCTACCATATCGCGATTCTGCAACTCTTTCACTGTTCTTGAAAGAGATTGATAATTTTACATACGATCATAGCGAGAATCTGGGCGATGCATTTGAATATCTACTCTCTATACTTGGCTCGCAAGGGGACGCAGGTCAATTCCGCACACCTCGTCATATTATTGATTTTATTGTTGATGTTGTAGATCCAAAAAAGAATGAGACTATTTTGGATCCTGCGTGTGGAACAGCAGGCTTTCTTATATCCGCGTACAAGCATATTGTTGAAAATAATGATGGCAAGGATAATAAAACAGGAGAATTAACAGATAAAGAAACAACCTTAACACCAGACGAAAAACAGCGACTGGTCAAGAACGTTGTAGGGTATGATATTTCGCCCGATATGGTGAAGCTATCGTTGGTGAATATGTATCTTCATAAGTTTACCAGTCCGCAGATCTTTGAGTACGATACTCTTACCAGCGAATCAAGATGGGATGATCAATTTGATGTAATCCTGGCTAATCCACCATTTATGACACCAAAAGGTGGTATTCGTCCACACAAGCGATTTTCCGTTCAAGCGAGTCGTTCCGAAGTACTTTTCGTGGATTACATTTTGGAGCATCTTAACTTAAAAGGACGTGCAGGTATTATTGTGCCTGAAGGGATTATATTCAAAGCAGATAAAGCATATAAATCACTCCGTAAGAAATTGATAGATGATGGATTGGTTGCTGTCGTGAGTTTACCTGCAGGCGTGTTTAAACCATACTCAGGCGTAAAAACATCAGTTTTATTTTTTGATAATCAGGTTGCAAAAACAACAGATGAATTATTGTTTATAAAAATAGAAAATGATGGGTATGAACTTGGAGACCAGAGGAGAAAAATCAAGGAGAATGATTTACCCGAAGCACTGGAAGTATTACAGCAATGGAAGCAGGGTAAGAAGAAAGAAAGCGAACTTGCTTTATGGGTGAAGAAAGAAAAAATCGCAAAAAGCGAGGATTATAGCTTGGTAGGCGATAGATATGGAGAAGTAAAAGAAAACAAAAAGCAAAAATATCCAATGGTGGAACTGGGAGAGGTTTGTGGTTTTCAGCGTGGCACAATGATTACGAAGAATATGACAGAAGAAGGCGATGTTCCTGTAATTGCGAGCTCTAAACGACCTTCGTACTACCACAATCAATCTAATAGACAGCCGCCTACGATTACAATATCATCATCTGGTGATGCTGGTTTTGTCAATTTTTTTGAGATTCCTATATTTGCATCTGACTGTTTTACGGTAGAACCCTTAGATAAAGATCAAATCAATATCTATTTTCTTTACTCTATACTAAAATCAAAACAAGAGTGTATCTATAAACTGCAGAAAGGGGTAGCGCAGAAACATGTGTATCCAAAGGATATATCAACAATCAAGATTCCTCTTCCGCCACTTAAAATTCAACAACAAATCGTGGAAGAGATTGAAGTAAAGCAAAATGCCATCAATCATGCTCAAGAAATCATCAAAAATCTAGAGAGAGAGAGATTGTATTTTGGTAACGAAATTAGAAAACTAAAAAATGTAAAATGGGTTGAATTGGGTGAGGTGGTACAGACGATTGTTCCACCAAAAAAGATTAAAAAGAGAGATTTTGCACAAGTGGGAGATTATCCAATTATAGATCAGTCACAGAGTCAGATTGCTGGGTGGAGTAGTGATGAATCTGCGGTTGTTAAAATTCAAAATCCTGTGGTAATATTTGGCGATCACACGTGCGCTATAAAATACGCTGATAGGCCGTTTATTCAAGGTGCTGATGGTTGTAAAATACTAGAGGTGTGTAGTAATTTGATGCCTAAATTTTTATTTTTCTATTTAAAAAATCACCCTATTCAAAAAGAAGGGTATAAGCGCAATTTCACTAGACTCAGGTTACTCAAAGTTCCTCTCCTGTCACATGAAATTCAAAAACAACTCGTCGCAGAAGCAGAAAAAGAAGAAGCAATAATCAAAGCAAACCAAACCCTTATTAAAATAATGGAAGATAAGATTGATAAGGTTTTGCGGGAGGTAGGCAAGTAGTGGCAGGATGATTATTTATGGATTCTGTATATCAAATTTTTGATTATTTACCGATTAGATATCAGATAGACAGCGATTTTGATTATTTTGAATTTCTCAAAAACTCAGTAGAACAAAATTATCACATAGAGAATTATCATTTTGCAAGCATTGCACTCCACATGGTGTTTATGGGGATTGTATACCATCACCTTTATATCTTGACTTGTGAGAGTGGTGGAAGACGAGATGCTCTGTTAAGAGATTCTAAGAAGATTCGTAATCAATACAATAAAAGAGGGAAAGTATTGTCTTGGCAAAATTTTTCATCAGAAAATGAGCGTAGTGTTTTTAAATTCTTGAAGACTGTTGGAGCAAAAAATGATATGATTGATCAGTTGAAGCAGTTAGTTGATCAACGCAATGACTTAGTCCATACCAACGGATCGCTTTTGCAAGATCAGGTGCTTTTCGATGAGAAGGCAAATGACTATTTGCAAGGTATTAAAAATATCCACTATGTTTGTAGAGAGGAATATAAAAATTTATTTTTGAAGTTCTTGAATGAACTTCAATTTGATATTGAGGATATTCAGGATGCCGAGATGTATCTTGAAAATTTCATTCGTAAATATGCTGTTAGCAGAAATTTACTTTCACATCTCGGAGATATAGTGCCAAAGAGTAGATATCTCCAAGGAACCCAATTACTGTATAGTATTATTCAGGACAGGGGTTTGTGATATAATAAGTGCCAGTCATCTTATCATTAATTTAATACGTTCTTTAAAAGCGATAAATTTATTTTGCGATATAATAAGAAGATGGTGTGTTATCTAGAGACGACGAGAGATACTAAATTAGAGTCATTATGAGGTATACAAAATTTACAATTCAGAACTATAAGGGAATAGTTGGTCCGCTTATTGTTGATACTCATAAAATATCCCTCATGCCAATTATTGGAGTCAATGAGTGTGGTAAAACTACAATTTTGCAGGCAATTTTCGGTTTTGATTATTCTAATGATGTTTTCAATAAGACTGTTCAGCATTTGGAGGATATACATAATTTATATGAAACTAGTGATCAAACTCCCATCATCAGTGCGGAGATTGAGATAACAAATGATGAAATAAAAGATATTTTGGAAGAATTAGTTAATGATAATCAATGGTCTGATAAGGCACAGGCATATTTAGGATACTGTAAAGATATAAGTTTTACGTTTGCTATTGATAGAAATATGAGGACACGCAAGTATAATATTAAGTATAGGAAATTTACAGACAAAAATTTTAATCATGTATTTGCTAAATCCATTATAGAAAAACTACCTTTCATTCTTTTCTTTGATGATTTTCGTGATAATATAGAAGAAAAAATTGAGATTAAAAAAGATTCTGACGGTAATCTCAGTGGATGGCTTGCGATAGTAGATCGCCTCTTTCGGGTTGCAGATGAAAATTTTGATATCCTACAGCTACCTAGCCTGGAGGAACGTAAGCAAAAAACAATTTTGGCCGCAGTAAATAAATTACTTAATGACACTCTAACACAAGAATGGCAGAATTTTAGACTTGATGACAAAGAGGCCCTGGAAATACAAGTGGACTATAAGCAGGAATCGGAGATGGTGGCGAATGGACAACCCGTACATAGGCACTTTGTGAGGTTTGATGTCGTAGAGAAAGATAAGGATGGCTATAAACATTTCTTTTTCGTTAGAAATCGTAGCAAGGGATTTTTCTGGTTTTTTAACTTTGTGATGAAATTGGAGTTCAATCCTAAATTAGTAGATAGTGCAGAAGGTGCAATTTATTTATTGGATGAACCAGGATCGTATCTGCATGCATCCGCACAAACAAAGCTATGCGAGAAATTGAAGTCATTGTCTGGTACCAATATAGTTTTGTACTGCACCCATTCTCATTATCTTCTTGATCCTAACGTAATACCATTCAACAACATCAAGGTGGCAGAGAAGAATCCCAGAAATTTTGCAATAAGGTTATTTCCCATTCATCAAGCTAGTGTATCTAGGAAAAATTCCAGATCAGCATTTCAGCCAATCATGGATGCACTCAAGATTAACCCCTTCGCACTAGATATTAATCCTAATGAATGTGTGCTGATTGTTGAAGGTATAGATGATCATTATGCTTTTGAGATGTTGAAGGGCGATAGAAACGTTAAAATCCTGCCAGGAGTAGGAGCAGATTCTATACGGTATTTCATTTCACTAATGATTGCGTGGGGAGTTGATTATAGAGCATTGTGGGATAATGATCCAGTTGGGGCAAAAGCGAAAAAATCGGCAGGAGAGTTTTTCGGCGAAGTTGAATATAAAGATAAATTTTATTTGCTCCCACACGAAAATACCAAAAAGAAAAAGACCATTCTCCAAGATTTATTTGATGGAGATGACATTTCCATCATTAAAAAAGAGCTGAGTTTACCCAAAAATACATCATTTAGTAGAGTTATCCAATCTTTATTTCATTCTGACAAAAGACAACATGTTTTAAAGAAAGTATCTAAAAAAACAAAAGATAATTTTAAAAGAGTATTTATGATACTGAGTCTTTAATGTTTGTCTTGTGGAATACGTGTGGAAGGATTGGGTATTGTATATTTTGGTGGTGTGATGTATAATGATTGAACCGAAATGTACAAGGTATATTTTGGTGTTCTTTGAAAATTGAATACGAGTAAATAGTTATACAACAACCATTTATAGTTGTTTCGAATATTTTTTATTAGAGTTTGATCCTGGCTCAGGACGAACGCTAGCGGCGTGGATAAGGCATGCAAGTCGAGCGGGCATCTTCGGATGTCAGCGGCAAACGGGTTAGTAACGCGTGGGAATCTGCCTCGTACTCGGGAATACGCCATTGAAAGATGGTCTAATACCCGATAGTCTCGCAAGGGTAAAGTTACGGCGGTACGAGAGGAGCCTGCGTCCTATCAGCTTGTTGGTGAGGTAATGGCTCACCAAGGCAATGACGGGTAGGGGGTGTGAGAGCATGAACCCCAACACTGGGACTGAGACACTGCCCAGACACCTACGGGTGGCTGCAGTCGAGAATCTTCCACAATGGACGAAAGTCTGATGGAGCGACGCCGCGTGCAGGATGAAGGCATTCGTGTTGTAAACTGCTTTTATAGGGGAAGAACTTTTTGTGACTGTACCCTATGAATAAGGGGCCGCTAATCACGTGCCAGCAGCGGCGGTAATACGTGAGCCCCAAGCGTTGTCCGGAATTACTGGGTGTAAAGGGTCCGTAGGCGGTTGTGTTAGTCGTATGTTAAATATATGGGCCCAACCCGTATGCTGCGTACGAAACGGCACGACTAGAGGTTGTGAGAGGCGAGTAGAACTCACGGTGTAGGGGTGGAATCCGTTGATATCGTGGGGAATACCGAAGGCGAAGGCAGCTCGCTGGCACAATCCTGACGCTCAGGGACGAAAGCGTGGGTAGCGAATGGGATTAGATACCCCAGTAGTCCACGCCGTAAATGTTGAATACTAGCCGTGTGGAGTGTCGACCCTCCATGTGGCGAAGCTAACGCGTTAAGTATTCCACCTGGGAAGTACGATCGCAAGATTAAAACTCAAAGGAATAGACGGGGACTCGCACAAGCGGTGGAACATGTGGTTTAATTCGTCGGTAAGCGAAGCACCTCACCAGGGCTTGACATTCATACGACAGGGTTGAGAAACCAATCCTTCTTTTTAAGCGTATGAACAGGTGTTGCATGGCTGTCGTCAGTTTGTGCCGTGAGGCGCTCCCTTAAGTGGGGTAACAAACGCAACCCTCGTTGTCTGTTATATGTGTCAGACAAGACTGCCGCGCACAACGCGGAGGAAGGTGGGGATGACGCCAAGTCAGCATGGCCCTTTGATGCCCTGGGCGACACACGTGTTACAATGGCCAGTACAATGGGTCGCCAAGCTGCGAAGCGGAGCTAATCCCATCAAAGCTGGTCTCAGTTCGGATTGGAGTCTGAAACTCGACTCCATGAAGTTGGAATCGCTAGTAATCGCAGGTCAGCCACACTGCGGTGAATACGTTCTCGAGTCTTGTACTCACCGCCCATCAAGTCAGCGAAGTTGGTGGCACCCGAAGTCTCTCGGTCTTCCGAGGGCCCAAGGTGAAACCAATGACGAGGATTAAGTTGTAACAAGGCATCCGTAGCGGAAGCTGTGGATAGAACATTTTTTTGTAGTTTTTTTCTTTTCTCTATCTTTTTTGAAAAGAGGAAAATGAAGTTGTCGACCAGATAGTATGTTTTGTGTAGTAGTGATTTTCCATTGTTCTTTGATGATGGAATTTGATCTACGAACACAACACGTACAACAGCGATGAGGCAGGAATGGTACTTTCATATTCGTATGAAAGTACCATTCCTTGCCTTGTCTCTGTATGCTGAAATGAGGGAAAGCATTTTCTTTCTCTGCTTGTAGGCAAGCTACACAGGAGTATGAACCTGTATTTCATATAATATTCGGAACAACTATGAGTGGTTGTGTAACCTCAAAAAACCCTGATTTTATCAGGGTTTTTTGAGAACAGAGATTTATTTGATAGAGTGCAATATGCCCAAATTATATTTTGGTGTTTTCAGAAAGGTAGTATATGATAAATGTGATTGAACGCCACGCGACAGAAAGGATCTCTGATGAAGTTCGCGGTTGTTGTTTTTCCGGGAACGTGGAGTGACTGGGATTGCGTTTACGCCTTACAAGATTTAGGTCAGACAGCAGAGCGGGTCTGGCATCAAGAGTCAGCGCTTGACGACTATGATGGAGTCATTTTACCGGGTGGCTTCTCGTACGGCGATCACCTTCGTTGTGGCGCAATAGCAAAGTTCTCGCCAGTGATGTCCGCTGTTGAACGATTTGCCATGACTGGCAGACCGATTCTCGGTATCTGTAATGGCTTCCAGATTCTGTGCGAGGCAGGCTTGTTGCCTGGAGCATTGCTTCGTAACGCGTCGTTGCAATTCCGCTGTCAGCCGCAGAAATTGACGGTTGAGCGATTGGATACTGGATTCACTAACCTTTGTCAGCCAAGGCAGATCGTCCAAGTTCCAATCTCGCACGGTGAAGGGCAGTATTTCGCTCCAGAATCTGTACTGGATGAGCTTGAGGAAGACGACCGTGTTCTGTTCCGCTATACAGATGGTAACCCTAATGGATCGCTCCGTGACATTGCTGGAATCATGAATTCAATGGGCAATGTACTCGGCATGATGCCGCACCCCGAACGCGCGTCTGACGAATTACTTGGCGGAACCGATGGCAACTGCATCTGGCGATCAATAATTCAGGAGTGGGGCAGCGATGGCTGATAAGGCATCTCTGCTTCAGCTTAAAAATCCCCCGTCAAAGCAAAAATCTTTGCTGGAGCGGGGGCGTTATTTTTGACGGGAATACTATAAGTCTACTAACTATGAGTGATTATTTTTGGGGTATTGACAGGTTATATATATATTATAATGTGGATATATCATTAAACAGATACTAATCATGAAAAATAAAAACCTACTTTTTGCATTGGCTGGACTTATTCTTGTTGCTGTTATTGTGAGTGTTGTTATGGCTGTGATGGGTGAGGATGATGAAGATACTAATGAAAATGTTGCTGCTACACAAGATACGGTTGGCTCGGATACTAAGAACCTGAGTGACATTTATGCAAAGTTTCCTGATTTTGATATAGTGTTGAATAAATCGGGTATCACGGAGGAACAACGAGAGAATGCTATACGAAACACACGAACGTTTATTGCTTTGTGTGATGAGATATATGGATCTATAGAGAGGGCAAGTGGCTTGGAGGCGAGTCAATTGTATAGCATAGGTAGACTTCTTCACAACGATAACTATACGCACCCACAAGCATTATTCTGTGCTCGAATCACTGCCCCTCCTTCGTACTTCGGTACGTACAAATACGATAATCAACTGGTATCTCTTGAGTATAATGAGCAAGGTGAAACAAGTATATACGATGTTTGGGAAGAGATAGAGGCATTTCCAGAATACGGCTATGATACCAGTCGGTACATACAGTATATAGGATTTTAGCGTATGCAAATATATCCTAAAAACCCTGATTTTATAAGGGTTTTTAGATAATTGCGGGCTTTGTGTTTTAAAAACGTCAAACCCCTACCGCTTCGGGTAGGGGTTGGTTGCTGCGCTGTTGCCTGCGGGTGTTGCCGACTGTTGCGAATCCTTTTGGGAAGGCAACTGGTTTGCGTTCGCAGACGCGCGTTCTTGCTGCCTGCGACGCTTCCGCCGTTGTCGGCGTCGCATTCCTTCGCCTCCTGCTGCCATTGTGATACCTCCTTGGTTGCGAGCAGTGGTTATTCACATTATAGCATATAAATATATTTTGTCAAGTACAGGCATTGACAACGTACAGATATAGTGTGAAAATATTACTATACAATATACGATTAAGTACTTATAGTATGAAAAACATGAATCGCAGGAATATCATCCTTGGTCTTATTGGGTTCGCTGTGCTTGTTAGTATAGCGATGATGATATTTTAAGGCTGATAATTTTTTCTCTTTTAGATAAATAAAAGCGACCCGTTGCAGTGTGGGTCGCCTATGGTTGAGGTGCTGATACCTTTTAATAAGTGCGAGTTACGCCTATGGTTTGGACGAGACGATTTTTCTCATAACAACGCTGTCTGGATGCTGCATACTGTGTCCATCTGCGATGTAGAGGTGGGGTGTTACTGCGTCCAGATATGGAGTCATTGCTTCTTGCAGGAAGTCCTTGACACTTAGCAGGTCTCTCTTCTGTTGCTGCATTTCGCAGTACCGCTTTGGAATACGGTAGCCTCCGCAGTTGGTGTGGCAGAAGAGGTATAGGTGCTGGATGTTGTGCAGTGTGCTTGCTACTTCAAGGGCATCTATTGTGGTAACCAACGCCCTTGTTGCACGGGAAATCTTTACTGCGTCTACTGTTTGCGAGTCGCGCGGATTGATGAGGTTGGTCGTAGCGTACGCAAGAATGCCTGCTCCTCCTGGAATGCTCAGGAATGAGTCAAACGAGCCTGGGTGCTTTGCTTGGATGAACTGATGGATCGCTGCATGGAATCGCGGGTCAATGCACGACACAACAAATGCGTCTGAACTGTGCGAGTTCATTCGTTCTCGCGCAACAGGAAGTACTGCTTCGCTCACTATCACGTTGCGTCCTTTCACGCAAGGAGGATGGTTGCTTGTCCGTCTGCAAGCTCAAAGATGCCTCGGTCTGGCACCTCTATGAACTGAGGTTCGTGCTCCTTGCTTTTGAGGACTATAACTCCTTTTTGTATGTTTGTCAAAAGAGGGAGGTGGTGGGGAAGGATAGTGAATTGTCCCTCTGTTCCTGGTGCGGTAATGCTCTGTACCTCTCCTTTGTAGAGCGTTTTTTGCAGAGTAAGGATGTGGGTAGGGATCATACTATTTATGCGACTTGATCAATAGCGCCTTTCATATAGAATTCATTTTCGGATTTGTCGTCGTGCTTGCCTTCAACGATTTCTAAAAATCCCTGTACTGTGTCTTCTCGTTTTACGTACTGTCCTTTTGTGCCTGTGAATGTCTCAGCAACAAAGAATGGTTGTGACAGGAATCGCTGTATTTTTCGTGCCCGTTCAACCGTTATTCTGTCTTCTTCTGAGAGTTCCTCAATACCCAGTATTGCGATGATGTCTTGAAGATCTTTGTATCGCTGTAAAATATCTTGTACTCTGCGGGCAACATCGTAGTGTTTTTGTCCTACAATAGATACATCTAACGCGGTTGAGTACGAGTCAAGTGGGTCAACAGCAGGGTAGATTCCTAACTCGGTGAGTTGGCGCGAGAGCACGATAGTGGAATCTAAGTGCGAAAAGGTAGTAGCAGGCGCAGGATCGGTGAGGTCATCGGCAGGTACATACACTGCTTGAATAGAAGTAATAGAGCCTTTGTTGGTTGAGGTAATCCGTTCTTGCAGTGTTCCCATCTCAGACGCAAGGGTTGGTTGGTATCCTACTGCGCTTGGCATCCTACCCAAGAGCGCAGATACTTCGGTTCCTGCTTGGGTGAAACGGAAGATATTATCAATAAAGAGGAGTACATCTTTTTGGTCTTGATCTCGGAAGTGTTCTGCCATAGTAAGCGCAGAAAGCGCAACCCGAAGGCGAACGCCTGGCACTTCGTTCATTTGACCGAAGAGCATTGTTGTTTTTTCCAACACACCGCTTTCTTGCATCTCGTAGTAGAGGTCGTTTCCTTCACGGGTTCGTTCTCCTACGCCTGCGAAAACAGAAAACCCGCCGTGCTCTGACGCAATGTTGCGGATGAACTCTTGAATAAGAACAGTTTTTCCAACACCTGCTCCACCAAATAGCCCTACTTTTCCTCCCTTGATAATAGGCGCTATGAGGTCAATGACTTTTATGCCTGTCTCCAGTATCTCTGTTTTTGTTGATTGTTCTTTGAGCTGCGGTGCTTGTCTATGGATTGGAGACCGCGTTGTTTCTGGTGCTGGTTTTCCATCAATAGGTGCTCCTAAGACATTGAACATTCTTCCCAATGTTTGTTCTCCTGTTGGGACTTGAATCGGGTGTCCTGTTGCTATGACTTCCATCTCGCGCGACAATCCATCGGTTGTACTCATCGCAATAGCGCGGACTGATTTTCCTCCCAAATGCTGGGTTACTTCTAATGTTATCGTGCCTGTGGGGGTGGGAATGGTGAGTGCTTCGTACAGAGACGGAAGCGTGCCCTCAAATGCCACATCAACAACAGGTCCAATAATTTGAGTTATGTGTCCTTTGGTAGTAGTTGTAGATTCCATACTTAAAATGATAATGCTTCGGCTCCTGAGCTTACTTCTGATATTTCTTGCGTTATGGCTCGTTGGCGCGCCTTGTTATACGAAAGGGTTAATTCGTCTAAAATACGAGATGCGTTTTGCGAGGCGTTGCGCATCGCAACCATTCGCGCTGAGTGTTCAGATGCTTGCGCCTCTAAAAAAATGTGATACGTTGTTATCTCTAACAAGAACGGTACAATTTCATCCACCATCGTTTTGATATCTGGTTCAAAGATATAGTCTGGGTCTGTTGTGGCATCTGTGTTGGTTTCCTCTTGAGACCATTTTCCTTCTGTTGGGGCTATGGATTCAATAATATCTTCTATGCTCTGAATCTGTATTGGGAGAAGCGTTCGTTGCGAAGGGGATTGCTTCAGGGTAGAGAAGAACTCTGTGTAGAACGCTATAACGCTCTGTATGTCTTCGGTTTTGTATCGTTCGGTAATCATTTCTGTTATCGGCCGTATGTCTTCAGGGGAGACCCAATCCTTGTTGTTGCTGAACTCATGTTGTACCTCTATGTTCAGTTTTGAGAAGATGGGGCGCGCTTTTGCACCAACACTAATGCCAAAAATGGGTGTGTTGTTTTGCTGCAAATGTTCAGCCCTTTTTTTCACATACGCAAAAAGAGTAGAGTTGAGCCCGCCAACCAACCCTCGTTCTGGTGCGATAAGGATGAGGAGTACAGCACCGCTCTCTTTTTTTCGAAAGAAAAGGTTGTCTCTCAGGATGTCTTGCGTTTCATAATCTTGTTCGTAGAGATGTGCTAACCGCTGCAAGATGGCGAGCGCGGTTTGCGAATAAGGGCGCGCTGCAAGTGCAACGGACTGGCTCTTTCGCATTTTGACAGCAGATACCATTTCCATTGCCCGTGTTATCTTTTGGGTGTTGCCAATAGATCGCTGGTGTCTCTTTATTTCTTTTGTTGAGTTGCTTGCCATAGATTAGTGAGCGTTTTGCAAGAATGTTTGGTTGAATTCTTGGATGAGTGTTTTGATTTTCGCCTCCAAATTCTGGTCTATAGCACCTTTTTGTTGTAGTTCGTTCTGGACAGGTTTGCCAACACCAGACGCGTACTCAATGAATTGTTTCTCCCATTGCTGGATTGTATTGGTTGGAATGTCATCGATCAAGCCGTTGATACCTGCGTAGAGAACGAGCACTTGCGCGTACCACGGCAAGGGTTTGTTCAAGGGTTGCTTGAGGAGTTCTGATAGTTGCTCTCCTCGTTTCAGGCGGTCTTGTGTCTCTTGGTCTAAGTCAGACCCGAACTGAGCAAACGAGGCAAGTTCGCGGTACTGCGCCAGTTCCAATCGGAGCGTTCCAGCAACCGATTTCATTGCTTTTGTTTGTGCAGACGATCCAACACGAGACACCGATAGCCCTACGTTTAGGGCAGGACGCAGCCCTTTGTAAAAAAGGTCTGGTTCTAAATATATCTGCCCATCGGTTATTGATATGACGTTGGTTGGGATGTAGCTGGAAACATCTCCTGCTTGGGTTTCTATCACAGGGATTGCAGTGAGGGAACCGCCTCCTTTTTCATCGCTGAGTTTTGCTGCGCGTTCCAGTAGGCGAGAGTGGAGGTAAAAGACGTCTCCAGGGTATGCTTCTCGTCCTGGTGGTCGACGGAGGAGTAATGAGAGTTCGCGGTACGCCCAGGCGTGTTTTGTGAGGTCGTCATAAAACACAACTGCGTGGCGACCATTGTCCCTGAAATACTCTCCAAGCGTGGCTCCTGTGTAGGGTGCGATATATTGTACGGCAGGGCTCACAGACGCTGGCGCTGAGACAATAATGGTGTACGCCATTGCGTTGCGCGAACGGAGTGTCTCTGCTATGCGCGCAACCCGCGATGCTTTTTGACCAATCGCAACATAGATACAGATAGGGCGAGATTCTTGAGGTTCGTTCAGTTGGCTCAAAATTGTGTCAATAATGAGGGTTGTCTTCCCAATCTGCTTATCTCCGATAATGAGTTCCCGCTGCCCTCGTCCGATAGGGATCATCGCGTCTATTGCTTTGATACCTGTTTGGAGTGGTTCGTGCACACTTTTTCTTTCAAGAACGCTCGGAGCATCTTTTTCTATAGGAGAGGTTTGCGATGCACCAATGGATTTCCCTTCAAGAGAGATACCGAGTGGATCTATGATGTGTCCTACAAGTTCGTCTCCAACAGGTACTTCCAGCACTCGTTCTGTTGTTTTTGCCGTGTCTCCAACGCGGAGCTGGTGTGCGTCCCCAAGAATAACAACATCTACCTGTTGCTCCTTCAAGTTGAGCGCCATACCAAAGAGAACGTTATCGTTCGGTATATTTTCTGGTGCTGTACCTGCGGTTTCTGGGTAGAGTGCGACCATCTCGTTGGCGCGTACATTATCCAATCCGCTAATCGTTGCTATTCCATCTGTTATTCGTTCAATTGTTCCAATAGATTCGGTTGCGATTCCTGTAATTCCTGAAAGTTCTTTTTTGAGTTGTTCAATAATAAAGTCTGACATACCTTTTAACGTGTTAAGGCGTATTCAAGCTGTTTTGTTGCCCGCGACAGAGTGGCATAAAAAACAAGGTTATTTTTCTGTACCACAACGCCTGCAATACAGTGTGGATTTTCTGTGAACGAGTACGTTCCTCTTCCAAAGTGCTGCCGTATTGTGTTTTTTTCCTGCTCTGTTAATCCGTGTGCTGTGGTAACACGGATGGTTTGTTGTTTTTTGCGTTGCTCCTTGAGTCGTGCGAGTTCTTTGATGATGTGCGGTAGGAGTGCTGTGGTGCGTTCTTTTTTGAGTAACGCAACAACATTTTTTAATGTCGTTTGTTGCTGTTGCTCGTTTTGTTGTTGCGACAGTTCGTCAAGAGCGATCGCGTATTGTTGTGCTGAGTAGGGCATACAATGTTATGTGTTGTATAGTTGTGCCACCCTTTTTACTGACCGTTCGTAAATCTGTTGGCGTACATCGTCGTCAACAGATTCTTGTAAGATCTTTTCAAGGGCAGGGATGAGGAATTTTGCGGTCTGTTTTTCTACATCTCGCGTCATCTCTTGTTTTTCTGCGGCAATTTCTGTTCTGGCTCTTGCGAAGAGTGCGTCAATCTCTTCCTGCGTTTTTATGAGTTGCTTTTCTCTATCTTGGTTCGCGGTTGTCTTTGCTTGAGCGATAATTTTTCGCGCTTCGTCTCGCGCTTTAATCAGTTGTTCCTCGTGGTACGTTCGTAGGTTTTCCATCTGTTCGTCAATTTCCTCTGCTTTTTGGAGCGAGGTTTCTATGGTGTCTCTTCTTTCGTTGAGAACCCGAAACAGCGGTTTATACGTAAAGTGTGTCAGGATAAGCAAAAGAATCAAATAGTTTATCGTTTGTGCGAGGAACAACATCTCATTAAGACGGAACTTGTCGAGGATTTCCATACAATTTAGCCGAATTTAATTATAAGTGCAACTACTAATGCATAAATAGCGATAGCTTCTGCGAATGCGATCGCTAATATCATAGCAGTTTGAATTTTTGGAGCTGCTTCAGGGTTGCGTCCAATAGCGCTCATTGCGTGAGCTGCCATATAACCGATTGCTAATGCGGGCCCTAATGCACCGATGCCAATAGCGAAAGCCATTGAGAAATTTGGATCCATAATGTGTTGTTATACAAGTATATATATATACTTGTATAGGGTAATTAGTTGATAATAAGCCTTCGCATTTGAAGGCTTCTCTATGGTGTTGAGACGCTCAACACCATAGAGAAGCCCTTAATGTTCTGCTTCTGTTGTTGCAACTTGTATAAAGATAAGTGTGAGCATTGAGAATACCAACGCTTGGATAAATCCTACAAATATTTCTAATCCATAAGACGGCAGTGGGGCAATATATGCTAATAGTCCCAATATACTGATAAGAAGAACTTCTCCTGCAAAGACATTCCCGAATAGACGAAAAGAGAACGATATAATTTTTGATAGTTCTCCAAAAAGCTCCAAGATGCCCACAAAAAAAAGGATAGGGCTTGCAAACGTGATGTATTTACTCAGGTGTGCCTTTTTCCCAATAGCCCTAATAGCAAAGAAATGGGTTGCTACCACTGATATGGCTGCTAACGCAAGGGTCATATTGAGGTCAGCGTACGTAGAACGAAACAGATGAACAGCTTCTCCGTCTTGATTAACAACATCAATACTACCAACACCAGGAAGAAGCCCTAACCAGTTTGAAAGCAAGATAAAGAGAAAAAAAGTCGCGATAAGAGGGAATGCTTGCTCTGCTTTGCGGCGAGACCCTAAAATACCGGTCATAAAATTAAGACCGGACTCAACGATTGTTTCTCCAATGTTTTGCAACGTGTGGGGTACAAAACGGATACGATAGGTAATCAGTATCCCTATAACAATAAGGAGAGCAATAGTTACCCAGCTCATTATGAGCGAGTTTGTTATTGGAAAAGACCCTATAGTAGCAATTGTGTCTGCGTAAAGATGTGGCTTAGGCGTATCTGGTCGCGGGGGAAAAATAGCAAATGAAATCAGTAGTAAAAGACCAATAGCAAGAGGAATCTTCGGTATGTCAGAAAAAGTTCTGGGTATGCTCATTTGTGCAAGGAAAATATAACGGATAATAAGCGAAAAATCGTGATTCAGCAATACCTATTTATTTTACAGAGCAATAGTTTCATTTGTCAATACCTCTTTTTTCACATGGTTAGGGTTTTATTTCTATTCAAGCGTCTTTGAGAAATAAAAAAGTTGTGTATTTTTGTGTTGCATGGTATAGTGAAGGTACTGATCGTTGTTCGCTCACGGTCAGTACCTCCTTCCAGCCGCCCCACTTCTTTCACTTCCTGCTGTGTGACAGGAGTGGGGTGGCGCATCTTTCTAATACACACCCTTTGATGGGTGTTTTTTGTTGAAGTTGAGAAAGTGAGCCAAAAAAGATTTTACTACACAGCGACCTCTAAAAGATTTTTTCTGTGCTAAACCGATTACCGCTAACCACCAGAAAAAACGTTTTTCGGTCGCTGATGGTGGTAGTTGAGGTATAAAAAGTAAAATCCTTTTTTTGGTTTCTTTTCAGCTAACCATCTTATACGTAAAAATTGTATTTTGTTTATTGGGGCAGAGATATAGTATATAATAAAACTATGAAAATGACGCAGCGAATGTACGATGCGGTAAACACTGTGGCAATTCTCCATAATGGTCAGTATCGCAAAGACAAGGTAACACCGTTTATAACCCATCCATTTTTTGTTGGTATGGTGTTGTCTCGTTACACAGACGATGAAGACGTCGTGATAGCTGGTTTGTTTCACGATGTTTTAGAGGATGTCCCAGGGCAGACGCGAGACCATATTGCAAGCGGTTTTGGTGATAGGATTGCGGATATTGTTGTGGGCGTAACGCACAATACAGAGATTGATTGGAAAACAAGCCGTACAGATTATTTGGATATGCTTCGTTCTGGCAGTGAGGAATCGTTGATGGTTGCGTGTGCAGACAAAATACACAACATCACCTCACATATTGAGGGTGTTCGCAAAGGAGGAGAGCAATTTTGGAGTTATTTTTCAGCACCAAAACAAGAGTATAAGTGGTTCTACGAATCCACGCTTTCTATTGCTCAAGATCGGTTAAAGAACCCAATCGTTGATGAACTGCGCGGCGTGGTCCAACGAGCAAATGAGGAAATTTTTGCGCCCAGCGAGTGATGTATGGGAAAAAGCGTCCGTTATGATACATCCTTTGGCGTTGTCCCTGTGTTGCAAGAGCAAGCAGAGTGGTATTTTCTTCTCATACAACACCAGACAAGCGACCCTTCCGAAAAAGGGCACTGGTCATTTCCAAAGGGACATAAGGAGAGTGGCGAAACAGACATTGAAACAGCAGTTCGGGAATTGAAAGAGGAAACAGGCATCGTTGATATGAGGCTGCACGATGAATGTGTTTTTGAGGAGCGTTACTCGTTTTGTGTTGATGGCATAGATGTGTATAAAACGGTAGTGTATTTTTTGTGCGTTGTAAAAAATCGCAACGTCGCTATTCAGATAGACGAAGTTGCAGACTATCAATGGGTTGCGTACGAAGACGCCTTACAAAAAGCGTCTTACGATAACACGCGAAACATTATTACGCAGGTGAATCGTGTTTTGCGCACAGGAAGTTTTTAAGAGTATGGTAAAATACTATAACAGTAGCAGCGTGAGTAATGTGCAGTATGGTAAAGAAAAAAGAAACGAAAAAACAGAAGAAAACAACATCACATAGTTCTTCACAGAAACACAAACCTGTTCGCAAGAAAAAGACATTGTTCAAGCCATCTCTCCAGAAAGACATATCACAGCACGACCTTACCAGCATTGAACAGATTACCAATATGATATTTGGGAGAGATTCGAGGATTGCTCGGTCGCTCCGTATTTTTTGGGAGACAAGGCGAGGGTTTCTTTTTTTGAGGCAATACAGGAAATCTGCAACATTTTTTGGGTCTGCGCGCGACCACCTTCCTCCAAGAATGTACACAGAAGCAACACAGTTGGCGCGCATGTTGGCTGATGATAACTACGCTATTATCACTGGAGGAGGTGGAGGAATTATGGAGGCGGCAAATAAAGGGGCGTTTGAATCGGGTGGTAGGTCGGTTGGTCTGAATATAGAGTTGAAAAACGGACAGCGACAGAACGTGTACATCAATGAAGGTATGCCGTTTCACTACTTTTTTATCCGCAAATTAATGTTAGCGTTCTCATCAAAAATCTACATCTTTTTTCCTGGTGGGTTTGGGACAATGGACGAGTTTTTTGAAATCGTGACGCTCATACAGACAGAAAAAATAGAAGATCCCATTCCCGTAGTAGTAGTAGGGAAAGAGTTCTGGAGCCCGCTGCTTGAATGGGTTGATAACCATCTGTACGAACGATTTGGAACAATTAGTAGAGACGACCAAAAAATATATACCCTGGTTGATAGTGCTGAAGAAGCGTACAAAGTTCTGCTTCAAAAGAAAAAATCAAAAAAGAAATAATAAAAATGTATGTATGATACGCCCAAGATCATAGATAAAAAAGTGTTGATAGCGCTTTGTTTCGTGCTTGTTGTTGGTGCAGGAGTTGCTATTAGTACGTTTGTGTTTTCTGAAGATACGAACGTATCTACCCGTGTCCCAGCAGGTGCTGTTCCCTCTGAAAATGTTGTTGGTAGCGATTCGCAAGAACAGGAAGCCAAACAACAACAAGGGGAAGATACCAATGACAATGGGAATAATACAGACCCACCAGAAAGCACTGAAGATGGAGACACGAATACGGTAGTGGATTCTGTCCGACCAACCACAACTGTACAAAATAATAACAATCCATCTCCAATACCCGGGGATAGTTCTTCTGGTTTTGATGCTGCAAAGGTCATCAGCGCAACGAACGCGTATCGTGCGCAAAGAGGACTTGCTCCGTTGCGCTATAACGAGGCGCTTGCACTATCTGCCAACAGAAAAGTTGATTTGATATTCCAAGAACAACACTTTGAACACAGATCCTTGAGCGGAAAAGAGGTAAGCGATTTAATACAAGAAGCAGGGTACCAGTTTCTTGCTGTTGGAGAGAACTTGGCATTGGGCACCTACAGGAGCGAACAAGAAATTGTAGAATTGTGGATACAGTCTCCTGCGCACCATGCAATACTCGTAAGTCCTTATTTTGAAGACATAGCAATAGGCATCAAGCAAGGTGTGTTTGAGGGGCAACGTGTATGGGTAGCAGTGCAACATTTTGGTAGGCCAGCTGCGGCATGCGCTCCAGTTGCACCGCAACAAGCCCTCAAACAACGGATAGATAGTCAATCCGAACAGCTACGTGTCTGGGAGCAAGAGATACAGGAGAAACAAGCAGTGTTGAAGAAATACGCCCCATCGTATGGAGTAGAGTATAATCAGGTTGCTCGCGAATACGACTCATTGGTGCAACAGTATAACGCGTTATTGCAGGAGGCAAAACAGGCAATTAATACCTATAACAAACAAGCAAAAGCATATAACGACTGTATAAGCATGGGAGTATGAACGCACAGGAACAACAATTTCACGCCTCTGTAATGGAATACTATCAGCAATACGGAAGGCACTCATTGCCCTGGCGAGTTGCACGCGGTACAGAAAGTATTAATCCGTACTGTGTTGTGGTGTCAGAGTATATGCTCCAACAAACACAAGTTGCGCGGGTACTCACAAAATATCCGTTGTTTTTGTCCCGCTTCCCAACAGTAAATGCGTTGGCAGCAGCACCCCAGTCTGCAGTTGTGCGAGTGTGGCAGGGGTTAGGGTACAATAGGCGGGCAATAGCACTCCATAGAAGCGCATTACGAATTGTTCAGGAGTATGGCGGTCGCATTCCTCGTGCGTATGAGGACTTGATTTCTTTGCCCGGTATTGGTCATGCAACTGCAGGAGCGATTCAAGCATTTGCTTTTAACAAGCCAGTTGTTTTCATTGAGACAAACATTCGGAGGGCATTCATTGACTTTTTCTTTACCTCCTCAGAAAACGTTGCAGACAAAGACATCATGCCACTCGTAGAAAAAACACAAGGCAACGTGTCGTCACGGGAGTGGTACTACGCCTTGATGGATTACGGAGCCTTTCTATCAAAACAGAAAAACAACCCGAACCGCAAAAGCGCTCACTACTCTTTGCAATCACCATTTGAGGGGTCAAATCGGCAATTGCGCGCCGCAACCATTCGTATGCTCCTTGATAGGCCACGATCGCGAGATGATATTGTAGAAACGCTGTCTGTTGCAGAAGATCGTATGGAAACTATCCTTTTTTCGCTCCAAAAAGACGGCTTTATTCGGCAAGACGCTACGATGATTTTTCTGGTGTAGGTTATGTGATTAAACCAGCAATGAAAATAAGTGCAAGATTGTTTTTCTGGTGATATGGTGTATAGTAGGTAAGGTATCCGTTGTGTTCTCATGAGCACCACAAGAAAGGAGTTTTGCAATGGATGTGCCCCTTCTGATGTACCTGGTCATGGTACCAGTCTCGGTGCTCGTCGTATCCTTTATGGGATTCGCAGGGTTGTCGCTTCGGTACGAACAGCGGCACACCAAGGTCAAGGCAGCCGTGTCGTTCTTGTTGATCGGCTCGCTCACCTTTCTGGGCCCAGTTATCGGAGGAGTGGTGGACGTTGCATATCTTCCCATATTGTACATCCCCTGTATCGCAGGGTGGTGCACGATGTGTATCGCAGCATTCGCTCCTCATCCGTACGACATCGTGCGCATGGTGTCGCGTTGAGGACGGCTCCTATTGAGTACCCGCTGTACTCAATAGGAGCCTTTTTGTATCATAATAATAGTGTGTGTATCACAGAAATTTCTCTCTTGCCCTCCCTCCAAGTGCTTTTTTGAGTGCGTATTATAGGAAGTAGTGGCGTGATTTTTACCTATGCTGTGGGCAAATATATGTTCTACGGGGTGTATTGGTGTGTTGCTTGGAGTTTTCCTTGCTTCATTTTTCAACATTCATAGCGTTGCTATTGCACTTCTTTTTTGTGCTGCATCGTTTGGATGCTTGCTCTTCTGGAACAATGAGAAAATACGGTATGGATCCATTGTGCTGGTCGCAAGTTGCGCAGGCATAGTTTTGTATTACCACGCAACAGTATCTATTTTGGAAGGAGATATTGCTGCACCACAAGACCCTGTATCGTTCTATGGACATATTGAAGATGTTGATCGCCGAAGCAATGGGAGGGTATTTTTGCGAGTCGAGCCCCAGGATACCCTACAGTACCCTGTACGAATCACAACGTACAACGATACCCGCGCTTTTGCTGTTGGCGACAAGGTGCAGGTTCAGGGGGTGCTCGAGGTTCCGCAGTCATTCAATGGTTTTGATTATCGCGGGTATTTGGCAAAAGAGGGTATTGCGTTTGTTGCGGCATCACCTACGATTGTTGAGGTAGGTGACAGGAAGAAGAATGTAGCAACTGTACTTTTTGATATACGAATGGAGATGGCGCGCGGATTAGAAAAGATGCTTCCGCCTGACAATGCCGCGTTATACAAGGCAATGCTATTGGGGCAGAGGGGTGATATATCGCGCACAAAACAGGATGCAATACGAGGCGCTGGGTTGAGCCACATTGTTGCTATATCAGGTCTCCATATCGCTCTGCTTTTTGGTATTGTGTTTATCGTGCTGTCGCTTGTACCTGTACACCGTACTGTTGTAGGAGCGGTTGCAGTCCTTTGTATTGCGTTCTACATTATGATGATTGGTGCGCCTGCAAGCGCTGTACGCGCAGGCTTGATGATAGGCGCTCTGCTCCTTGCTTCAACGGTTGGTCGTCCCAATGTGCCGTACCGAGTACTGCTCCTTGTTGCCACAATTATGGTGTGTTTCAATCCTCTTATTGTGCGGTACGACATCGGGTTTCAGCTCTCGTTTGCCGCAGTTGCCGCGATTTTGTTTGTCGTGGGTAGTCGCACCTTGTCTTCTGCCTTAAGAACGTATGACCTCTTCAACATCCGTTCGTTTCTCCTTGTAACAGTTGCTGCGTACCTTGCGACATTTCCTCTCGTACTCTTACATTTTGACGATGTTGCAGAGTGGGGGATTATCGCGAACATACTTGTTGTTCCTCTCATTCCTGCTCTCTTGGTTGCGGGCATTATTGTCGCATTGCTTGGAGTCATTGGTGCTCCTGCGCTCCTTGCAGCACCTGCATTTTCACTATCGTGGTACGTTTTAGAAATTGCACAATGGCTTTCGTAAAGAACCATCTTTTGTTTTTCATAGCACTGCTTGCATTTGTTGCCGTGAGTCTGTTTGCGTTTGTCGTAAATACCCGTGACCCTGAGTTAGTGGTTCATTTTTTGAACGTTGGTCAGGGTGATGCTATTTTTGTGGAGATGCCAACAGGGCACACCCTCCTTATAGATGGAGGGTTGTCAGGCAGCGAAACAGCATATATCATTGGTTCACTACTGCCATTTTATGAACGAGATATAGATGTGGTGATAGCAACGCATCTGGACAGCGACCATATTGGAGGTTTAATTTCTGTGCTTTCGTATTTTGATATTGGGACAATTGTTGTTCCGCAGCGAAGAGGGGATACCACAGTGTTGTCTTCATTTTGGTATATGGTTGATAAGGAGCAGAGCAATGTTGTTACAGGAGAGCAAGGGATGAAAATAGCGTTTGGAGACGATATTGTTTTAGAAATTCTCTCACCTGCGAGCGATGGATTGTATTTTTCAGAAAATCAGAGTTCAATTGTTGCAAAACTATCGTACAAGAACGACTCATTCCTTTTTACAGGCGACATAGACCAGCGTATTGAGAGAAGTCTACTTGCGCGCACCATTGATGTATCTGCCGATGTTTTGAAAGTTGCCCATCACGGTAGCGCCTCATCCAGCCTCCCTGCGTTCATTGAAGCTGTCTCGCCAACAATAGCCGTCATACAAGTAGGCAAAAACTCGTATGGACACCCACACAAAGACGTTATCTACACCCTCAAAGACACAACCATCCTCCGCAACGACATCCACGGACATATTTCTATAAAAAGTAATGGCAATTCGCTGTGAGAGAAAATGCGTTTGCTGGGTTAGTTCTTATGCAGCTGTGGTGTAGTGCGTAATCACACCGTGTTTCGTCTTTCTTTTGAGTCTCAAAATAGGATGAATGAGTAGGGGCTTGCAATTCGCAACCAAGTTGCGTATAATACTAATATGCTTACAATGATAGACAATACGTTCCAAGAAATAAGAGCCCAAGGTAAAAAACTTACCAAAACACGTAGGGCTGTTATCAAGATGCTCTGTCGTTCACATCGCTTACTCACCGCCCCTGAGATACAGGAAAAGCTGAATCAGCAAGGTATTTCTGTCAATAAAACTTCTGTATATAGAGAACTGGAATTCTTAACGAGTCAAAAAGTTATACAGCAAGTGAGTATCAGCCCAGGGGTAACTCATTATGAGTCAGCCCTTCGTTCTCACCACCATCATCTCGTATGTACTGGCTGCGGAGATGCTACAGACATTGACACGAAAGAGCTTGAAAAACACGTACAGAATATACAGACCAAGGCACAACAGCAAGGGTTCAGAGTACGAGACCATTCATTAGAATTTTATGGTCTGTGCGCCAATTGTAAATAATAATAATAATTAAATAATCATTACTATGAGAATAGCATTTGTCGGCAAAGGTGGATCGGGTAAAAGTACCTTTTCAGCTTTGTTTTTCTTACACCTCATTAAAAATAATCACAACGTCATGTGTTTTGACGCTGATTTAAATATTCATGTACCTCAATTATTAGGAATGGATTTTCCAGAAAAAAAGTCTCTCTCATCAAATGAAAACACCAAGAGAGTTAAGGAGTACCTCATTGGAGAAAGCAAAAAAATCGCCTCCCCAGATTACTTCCAAAAAACCACCCCTCCCTCGCGTGGTGTTAACCTCTTTGAGCTCACGCCTGAAAATGAGATTATTGCATCATTTACAGAACCTTACAGCACTGGTTATGTAGCTATTGTTGGCACGTACGAAGAAGATGAAATCGGGAGAAGTTGTTATCACACTAATTTGTCAATCTTAGAAAACATTTTGACCTTTGCCAAATTACAAGACGAAGACTGGATAATAACTGATATGGTTGCTGGTATTGACGCCTTTTCCAATACCTTACACAAACAGTACGACGCACTCTTTTTGATCGTTGAGCCTACACAAGAGAGTATCGCTGTGTACGATCAATACAAAAAATTGGCGCAGCACGCTGGAATCAACGACCGCTTGTATGTTGTAGGAAACAAAATTGAAGACGAAGACGACGAGCAGTTTATCGCTGAGAATATTGATGACGGACACTACGTTGGCTCTCTCAAAAAAAGCAGCGCGCTCAAAAAATTGCGACAAAAAGGAGACCCGCTGACACCTGATATCTTTTCATATCTGGATGAATCCCTGTTTGAAAAACTCACAGAAATAAGCAAGAGAATGAAAAAGGATCCAAATACCAGATTAGAGGAGTTGTATCAATTACACCTTAAGTATATTGACCAAGATTATATTAGGAACACAGTGGGTGATTTGTCCACTCAAATAGATGAGGAATTTGAGTTTTGATATATGTATACACTCACCCCCATTATTCATCCCCAGATACATAAAACGTTGACCGATAAGGAGAAGATGAGAGAACTTCAAAACGCCTTTGGATCCCCTCTGAATCTGATATACCCTCAAATCGTTACTGAAAATCTGAAACAGTTTTATGAAGTTTTTGCGTCTCATAAGATCAAGGGCGAAATTCTCTACGCCTATAAAGCCAATAAGTCAACTGCTATTCTCAAAGAATTGAGTGTGACGAATTGCAAAATAGATGTTGCTTCAGAAAAAGAGTTGCAACAAGCGTTGTCAGCAGGTTTTGTTGGCGCTCGCATAGAAGCGACTGGTCCGAAAAACCGTGCCTTTATGAGGTTAGCACTACAGCATAGTGCAATCATCAATCTCAATAGCCCAAGCGAGCTGGAAACAATGTTGGAGCTACGCGAAGAATTGAATATTTTGATTCCTACCCCAGTCTTTATGAGGCTCAAAGAGTTCAAGTCAAAACAAACAAACGTTATTCAAAAAGACGTGAAGTTTGGTTTCAGTATCAACGAAGCAAAGAACGCACTCAAAACTATACATACTCATAAAGACAACCTTGATTTTATAGGTTTCTCGTTCCACCTCACGAGCACCAGTGAAAAAGAACGGCTCGTTGCTATTGAACAGTCCTTATATTTAACTCTTGAGGCTATCAAACTGGGCTTAGACCCCAAGGGGATTAATATCGGTGGTGGCTTTAGTATAAATTACTTGGAGAGTAGTACTGAGTGGAACAACTACGTGTCTGCTATAAAAGCCTCTCTGCTTGACCCAACAAAACCCTCAATGAGTTGGAATCAGTCAGGATTAGGACTGTGGGCTGAAAATGGAAAAATAAGAGGCGTAGCTACATTTTCAGACTTTTACAGACCGTACAATCAATTTGAAGAGCTCAATAAAGTGCTCAGCGCGGAACTGCCCACGTTTGGAACGATAAGTCAATTCTTGCAAGAAAATATGCTACACGTGTTTATTGAACCAGGCAGATCAATGCTGGATCAATCTGGTGTCACGTTGGCTAAGGTAGGGTCAATCAACACATCTCTCAAGGATGAAACAGTTATTTTTTTGGATATGAATAGGTCTCATATTAGCTCAATTGAACTTGAGTTTATGTCAGACCCACTGATTATTCCCAGTAACGCTAATAAAAAAACAAAAGCAAAAGACGGAGTCTTCTTGAGCGGAAATCTATGTTTGCCGCATGATTTTATCTGTCGGAGAAAAGTATTCTTTCCTTATTCTCCTCAACCAGGTGACATTTTGGCTTTCATCAATACCGCTGGCTATTTTATGGACTTTACTGAAAGTGAAACCATCCAACACCCGCACGCGTCAAAACTTGCTATTCATTCATCTGGTTGGTCGCTTGATGAAAAATATGAACCATCCTTAATCACTAAAAATTAAGAATTATGGTAGCTCAATCAATAACCGATTTAATTGGAAATACACCACTACTAAAAATATCTAAGAACGTTCATGGATTACAAAACATTGAACTATACGCCAAGCTGGAATTGTTTAATCCGTGGGGATCAGTCAAAGACAGAACCGCTTGGGGAATTTTGCAACCCCATTTAGATGAGCTTGGGACAAAAGATGTTATTGAGCGATCGAGCGGCAATACAGCGAAGGCATTGCAGATGATTGCCTCTATCCATGGGAGTAATTTAAAAACAATAACCAACAGGATACGAGTTCAAGAAGCAAAGGATGTTCTCACACTCATAGGAACTCAAATCCAGGAACTCCCAGGCAAGAGTGATTGTTACGACCCTCATGACCCGAATGATCCTGTAGCCTACATACAGCAGGAGATTGCTCAAAATAAGGATACGTATCTGTATAGCGACCAATACTTCAATGATTTAAACAGGAAGATACATTACGATACCACTGGAAAAGAGATAGTAGATGACATAGGAGATGTTGACTTCTTTATCGGAGGTCTCGGCACAACTGGCTCAACCCTTGGTACTGCCGAACGTATCAAAGAACATAGCCCCGACGTAACAGTTATAGGGATTGTTGCTGAGAAGGATGATTATATCCCTGGTATCAGAAACTACGATGAAATCCTTGAAGTAGGTTTGTTTAATCCTGATTTTTATAAAGACATTGTTTCCGTTAACTCATCAGATTCTTTAGAAAGCATGATGAAGTTAATAAGGTCTGATGGTCTCTTGGCAGGCCCAACAACAGGAGCATCTTTGAAAGGATCTATAGATTATTTGCAAGAAATAGACACGACCTTAGATACACCCAAAAAAGCAGTGATTATCGCCTGCGACAGAGTAGAGTGGTATATCTCTTACATAAAGGACAGAAAACCAGAGTGGTTTGGAGAAGCGCGTGAGGAGCGCTGGGATGACAACGTCAAACAATCCGCGTCAGTTGATCTTGATGTTGCGACAATCTCAGACTGGATTAAGAAAAACTCACCCTTAATTGTTGACCTGCGCCAGCCAATTTCTTTCAAGACCGTTCACATCCCTCATTCACTGAACCTACCATATGATAATTTGGATTTAGTGTTGAATACCACAAATCCTTTTCGCACCAACCAAAAAATTCTTTTTGTCTGTCCTATTGGAGAAAAATCATCGCGAGTAGCAAATTACCTAAAAACAAAAGATGTTGAGGCGTACAGTTTGCAAGGAGGAATCAACGCCTGGAGAGATCAGAACTTACCATTAGAACGAGATGTATAGAGTTATGTTAGACATCAAATCGCAATTCCCATTTTTCACAAACCATCCAGATGTGGTGTACTTGGATAGTGCTGCTACTACTCAAAAACCAAAAGTTGTTATAGATGCTTTGGCTGATTTTTACACGAACGACAATGCAAATGCCGGTAGGTCATCTTATTCATTAGCAAGCAAACTCGCAACACAGATTGAACACATCAGGGCAGACGTACAGCGCTTTATCGGCGCTCATGACGCCCAAGAAATACTGTTTACTGCGGGTGCGACTGATTCATTGAATAAAGTAGCCTACTCTCTTGGCATGAACTATTTACAAGACAACGATGAAATACTGTATTGTCCGTATGACCACAAATCATTCGTACTCCCTTGGTTGAATGTACAAAAACTTTTAAAGGATAAAGGCATACATATCAGAATGGTTCCTTTTGAAATGACGAAAATGGGAAGCATTGATCGCGAGGACTTATTTTCTAAGATTACGGCTAAAACCAAAGTAATCAACGCTACCCATATACACAACATTTACGGGGCTGACAGCGATATTAATCAAATCAAAAAACACATTGGCGATAAAGATATAATAATCAATGTGGATGCCTCTCAAAGCGTTGGTCATATACCTGTCAATGTTCAGGAGCTCGGAGCTGATACACTCTCTTTTTCAGGACACAAAATGTTCGCTGGGCAAGGGATTGGCGTTTTATACATTAGTCAGCGTCTCCAACAGTTTATTCCTCCTGTATTTGTTGGTGGTGGCAATGGCATAACAATAAAAGACAGGAATAAAGAAATCAGCAGCTTTACTCAATCGTACGAAGCCGGCACTCAAAACTACGCGGGAATTATAACATTAGGCAAAGCGATTGAATTCATAGAAAAGGTAGGTATTGAAAAAATTCACACACACCTTGCTGAATTGACCCAGTATTTAGTTAGTAAACTAAGGAGCATAAAAGGTATAGAGTTTGCGTATGGTCCATATTATTGGAGATGTAGCGACGGTATGGGTATAGTGTCATTTAAAATTGATAAAATCTCCCCTGAAGAATTAGGGTTTATCCTCGCCGAAAAAGGTATTTTGGTACGTACTGGCGACCACTGTATTAGCACACACGACGAATTCAACGACACCATTCGCGTAAGTATGCATATTTACAACACAAAAGAAGACATTGATAAACTTCAAGATGTGTTAGAAAAAATTGTTGGTTAGGTATGGACAGATTGTATAGACGTTGTATCAATGTACGAGTGTAAGGTATTGGCTGCAATGCTACAAGTATTGACTTTTTGACAAAAGTATGCTATAATACACATACAGACGATGAGAGATGGGCAAGATGGTGGATGATTCTTACTCTCTCTCTCTGTATTAGTCACACTGACTGCATCACGGGGAGGGAAAAACCGTGAACTTCATCAAAACAGGCTTTGGGCGAGCCTTGATCGCTCTTTCCGTGGGTCTAACAGCTCTTGTCGGCGTTGTCGCCATTGCCTCGGCAGATGGCGGACAACACCACCCTTCTGGACCGCCAGACTCGTCCCAGTTCGTCTGGTTGACGCAGGACGAGTTCGAAGAGGCGTGCGACATGGAAGTTCTCGTCACCGTGCACCAGGACGATGTCTATTGGGCGCAACAGGACTACTTTGTGGGTCCTACTACCCATGTGGCAGGACGCTGGGAACCTGTGTTCTTCGCAGAAGTCGCTCCTGGGGATGATCTGTGTGCCACCGTCAGCGTTTTCGTGAATATGGAAATCAGCCTCTTGTCCGACGAGGTTCCTGGAGCACTACTGACTGGCAACGAGACCGACTGGTATAGGGCATGCTCACGTCACAGCGAGTTGTCTATCGGCTTGTCTGTTGGCATCGCCTGCTGGGGGTACGAACTTATCTTCTTGGGTCTGTATCACGGAAATTTCCTGCATGCAGCCTACCAGGTTCGTCCGCCTGCATGGCATCGCGATCGCTCGATTACCACGTACTACGGATTCGAGTACCAAGTGGAGAGCTTCACGTTGAGCTACTTCACTGAATTCGCCCTCAGGCAGAGCGTCATCTCAGGTGTTTCGGTTCTCATCGTTGACGCACGAGACGCCATCAACGAGAGCAGCGTCACGACAAATTGATGACTGCCCTCAATCCAGATTCCGTCTGCGACTTCATCCACCGCAGATGCAAACCCTCTTACTTGCGTTCAGCGAGCAAGAGGGTTTATTGATTTTAATGAAGGAGTAGAGATTATTTCTGGTATGGGTCTGCTTGCGGGTAAAAACTTGTGTTTCCTCACCTGTGCTATTTTAATCAAGAAAATACAGTAGTGCTCCCCGGGTAGGATTCGAACCTACAACCCGCTCCTTAACAGGGAGACGCTCTACCATTGAGCTACCGGGGAATAGTTGTGTTTTGTATATTTTACGACTTTCTTATTATACCTTCTTTTATCTTTCTGACAATAGATATTCTTTTCCGGTGCGCATTAAAAGAGTATAGGTTGTGGTGTTTTTTTGATAGAGTATGGTACAAACAAGTATATGATAGCGTTATTGGAAAACATACGGAGTATGCATAATGTTGGTTCTGTTTTTAGAACCTGTGATGGGGTAGGGGTGAAGAAGGTGTACCTCTGTGGCTATACTCCTGCTCCTGTGCACGAGATATTAGGACACAAAAGACCTCAAATTGAGAAGGTTGCTTTGGGGAGTACCGATACTGTTGCGTGGGAAAAAGTTTCTGTTGCGTGGCGATTGGTGGAGCGATTGAAGAAGGAGAAGTACACGATTATGGCTCTGGAACAAAGCAGTGCAGCGGTTTCTCTGGACACAGTGTCTTTGTCCAAGGGTGAGTGGGATACGACCGTGCTTGTTGTTGGAAATGAGATTGAGGGCGTGAGTAAGCCTGTATTAAAAAGAGCAGATACTATCGTGGATATTCCTATGTTGGGAGCAAAGCGTTCCTTGAATGTTTCTGTTGCGTTTGGTGTTGCAGTGTACACGTTACTATTTTCAATAAAGAGAGAGGAGGGGTGATATACGGAGGAGGGGAAGAGGTATCCCTTGATTATAGCGCCTATTTTGTTATATAATGGGCGTGATGCGCTATGCATCAAGAGACTGAAGGGACAGAACAATGAGCCAGTCTCGTAGTGCTCGTGAGACCAGGTTGCAGCACGAGCAGCAACAAGAAGGCATCCAAGGGGAAGATGTGGAGGCGTTAAATCCACTTTCTGTCCTCGGGAGTGTGAAGATCCTTCTGGCTGGTGCTGACACCACAATCCAGAAGGATCTGCAGAAGTTTGAGGATTTTGTACACAGAACGCAGGAAACAATCAACGAGAGTCCGTTCGCAAACAACAATCTTGTACGGTTGATTGCGTACAAGGTGATTCTGGTCGTGTTGCACAAATACCTTGTCAACCGTTCTTTCATCAAGCCCTACAAAGGGTTTGTGGACTCGGTGTTTCGGGGTATTTACACTTTCACGACCGTGTCGCTGGTCTCAAAAGCAACTCCGTCACTGGTTGATAGGCGTGTCCGAGAGTCGTACTACGACATTACCTACAACATCGTTCGTGTCTTCTTGAAGAAAGAGTACGACCACGACGCTGTTGTCAGTATCGTTGAGGACATTGTTCGTGAATACGAGGCACAGTGCAGCGCGCTTGAGAACGGCGAAGCGCACGAGCACGATTCCCAGCACCGTTCCACAATCCTTGCCCAGTGTATTGTGAACCGTCTGTTCACAGAATATTGGGAAACACAATTTGATGTCCGTGTTTTTCCAGGCTGAGGTGCGTTGTTGCATTAAGGTACTTTACTTTCAATCACAAGACAGTACGCGTCATCACCTCGAACCCTATGTATAGGACTGCTCTCAGCACTCGTGGCTGGAGGAGGCATTATGCATCATCCACACCCTATGTATAGGGTGTTTCTTTTTTTGCAACATTACAGCCAGTTCTGTACACTTTTTCTGTTTTTCAATATATGAAAGAGAATACGATTTTACTTTTTTATGCCCAGCTTATGTATAAAGACAATTTCATATACAGTGGTGGTAGTTTATGCATAAAAAAGTAAAATCGTATTCTCTCTAAAGTGTCGTGTGTTTTATTACAATACTACGTTTTTGGTATAATAGTATGATATACATAGGAAAAGGGGAGAGAAATAAGGATAATATTATGATATGGATCGCGAACGGATAAAAAAACAGGGTATCATTTTTTTGCTTACTATCTGTATTGTGTGCGGTGTTAGTGCGATAGGCATTGTGCTCGTACAAACGTTGCAGGTCAGCGAACAGGTTTTGATCGTCCGATACGAAGACACGGAAAGCATACAAGAAGCAGAAAAGCTGGGCGTTGATTTTCTGGAGGTAGGGGAGTTGATGACTGTACCACTGGGAGATGATCGGTATCGTGTTGGGGCGTTTGTTACAAATCCGAATAAAAATTGGATTGCTCAGTCGTTTGAATACAATGTTATAGCAGACACTGTTCCTCAACGTCATATTGCAGCAGGGGTGAGTAGTGTTGGTATGGCGCAGGATGTGTTGTTGGTTGCCGATGTGTTTGTTGATGAGTTTGCTCTTTACGATGTAGCGTTTGTAATACACCAGGTTGATTGGGAACCGCGAGACAATAGTCGTGCTATAGTACGGGTTCGGAATCCTATATTTGAGTACGGTAGTCGCAACGGAACGTTTTTCGTTGAGGTTTCAGGCACTCTTGTGAACGACTCTGATTCGTTCGTACACGAAGGCTCTCTCGGTATCATTGGAACTGATACGAGTGGAGATACAACGTTACTTGGAGAAACGAAGTTTTACTCGTTGCATCCTTCGTCTCAACAACATTTTACGTTGCAATACGAGGCTGATGAGGATGTCGTGGTACACGATATCCGTTTTGTTATCTCTTCATTAGAGTAGTGTGTATGGTTTGGTCGTGGATACTATCTTTGAAAAATCACGATTGGGTACTGAATGGCGCGTCTTGTGTTGTGATATGTATTGGGTTGCTGTCGCTTTTTAGTGCTGGGACTGACCAGTTCTATAAACAGATTATTTGGATTTTTTTGGGAGGCATCTTGTTTCTTATAGTGAGTTCGCTTGATTACCGCATTTTTTCTGCTCATTTCTTTCCTGCACTTGCGTTGTATCTCGTGAGTGTTTTGGGGATTGTTGCTGTTGATCTTGTTGGCATTACTGTTCGCGGGAGCGAACGGTGGATTGATACAGGACTATTTCTGATAGAACCTGTTGAACCTCTGAAAATAGCGTTGATTTTGATATTGGCAAAGTATTTCTCGGTGCGGAACAGAGAGGTGCATAAGGCAAGAAACGTCATTGTGCCCGTGATTTACTTCTTTATCCCTGCGTTTCTGGTTTTTCTACAGCCCGACCTTGGTTCGCTCATCGTTCTATTCGGTATTTGGCTTGGGATGGTTATTGTTGCAGGGACAAAAATAAGACACTCTTTCGTCATTGTATTGGGTGGAATATCTTTGTCTGTGATAGCGTGGTTATTTTTTCTGTACGATTACCAAAAAGAGAGAATTATATCGTTTTTGAATCCCTCGCTTGATCCTCTGGGTTCAAGCTACAATGCGATTCAGTCTGTTATTACTGTTTCGTCTGGTGGTTTATGGGGCAAGGGATTAGGGCAGGGAACTCAATCTCAGTTAGGTTTTTTGCCTGAAGCAACAACCGATTTTATTTACGCAGCAATCGTGGAAGAAATGGGCATTATTGTTGGGTGTCTTATCATTGTTCTGTTCTGTGTTATCGTGTGGAGGCTGTGTCGCATAGCGTTGCGGGCGAGGAGTAATTTTGCGCGCATTGCGGTTTTTGGAGTTGCGCTTCTGATAGCGATACAGGCTGGTTTCAATATCGGTATGGTTGTCGGAATCCTGCCTATTACTGGACTCACGCTTCCGTTGATGAGCTATGGCGGGAGTAGCATGGTAACGATATGCGTTGCGTTGGGAATCGCACAAAGCGTGCATAGAAATTCGTACGTAGAGTACGAAAAAACTGTTATTGCGTTGGAGTAGGTGGTTGCCGCGTCATTGAAGCACAGAATCAGATAACAGGGGTATTGACAAAATAGTAAAAGTATATTATAGGAAAGGTGCAGATGCGTCACTGCATTATAAAAGCGCGCAAGAAACCAGTGAGTCGGGTCAGCAAGAAAGGATACAGCAATGTCCGACCAACACACTGTGAGTGGGGGGTCGCAACGACGTCGGTCGGCGTTGTTGTCTCTCCTTATGCTCTTCACTATCGCAGCACTTGGGCTCGGCGCTTTCGCCGCGTACATGGTGTTGCGGAGCGAGGAGACGCAAGAGGGTCTGCCGCCGTTGACCGTGATGGTGCAAGACCACGAAGGAGAGCCGGTCAAGCTCGCAACCGTCGCAATTGAGCCTCTGGGCTCAACCGACCGGATGGAGCTTGTTTCCAGGCAGACCGACCATCGCGGAATGGTCTTTCTGCGCCCCAACGGGTCGTGGGACCAGGACACCGTGTCGTCAATCGAGATGATCGTGGATGTCAACGACGATGGGATGTCTGAGTACTCCGCAGTTCTCACGCTTCTGGGCGAAGTGTGGGTAGCCAATAAGTCGCATCCCTGGCTGGCTATCACGACCGAGGGTCTGGTGGCTACGCTGGAGGAAGGTCTCGTGATGAGCGAGGCTGAGGGTGACGATTCAAGTGCTACCAACGACCAGCTCATTGTGGCAGAGGAAGTCACAACAGAAGAGACCGTAGCCGTTGCAACAACGCAGCGGTCAGGCTCGCGACAACCTCAGTCACAGCAGCCCGCACAACCAGAGACTGTTGCAGCGCAGCAAGAGCGGCAATTCACATTCCCAGTGGTTCAGACACTGAGTGGCGTGACCGTGTCGTTCAACTGTGGTGACACTGGGGTGTCGGCAACGCTCGAGTCGTTCGAAGTCCGGCTCAGTGTCGCGGAGGATGGTCGCATCGTTGCGATTATCACCGTTATTGAGAGCGAGGTCAATCCAGACCTCGTAGGTGAGTCGTTCGTCTTTGATCTCGAGGAGAACGGGTTTGAAAGCTCGATTCGAGTTGACGACTACTCACTCTCCGATCTTCGTTCCCACACCTCGTCAATGATCCGAGAGGTCGGCAAAGCCGAACTCGAGAATCGGCGAACAGCGATTCTCGAAGCGAACGATTTCCGGTGTTTCTATGGCAGAGCGACTGTGGAGCGCGCAGTTGAGCACTCATGCCCGGGTGAGCTTGGTGGAACGATTTCCACCACTCCCGTGGTTGTTACTATCAACCGCGACACCATCGAAAACACTCCGGTGATTACCGATGGTGGTACGGCTGGTACGTACCCCTTGAGTGCCATCACGGTTTTGGGCGATCGCGCTACGGGCCAACAGGACGCAGACAACTTTGCCTCTGCTATCGCGGATCAGGTGGCGCAACATCGCTACAACATCGCGCTTGCGAGAGTGAAGGCGCAGTGTCTCACTGACCAGGGCAGCGAAGATGTCGTTGGGCAGGGTGACGACACCCTGCAGGAGGACGACATGCTTGAGGAGGCCGAAGACGACCTCTTAGAGGCCGACGAGGACACCTCTTCTTCAAGCCCAGGGTCTGGCGCTGGAGAGCCGTTGCCTATCATGGCATCAATTCAGCGAGTCCAGATGTACGTCACTCTGTCTGATGGCACCAGGGTAGATATGGAACCGTTCGAGGCGGTGGTCGTGATCGACCCCGACCTCATTGTGACGGCAGCCATTGACAACGCACTGGTCCTGGACATCGTGAGTTACGGGCTTCCTGAGTCGGTGAACGCAAGCCAGGCAACGCAGCGGTTCGCGTTCCTGATGCTCAACACCTTGATTGCTGTTGAGCGACAACAGCGAGCCGAGGCGTACGCCAGTCTGCATGGCATTACGGACTACACAGTGCCTAAGTAGTTCGCGCCTCTACGGGCGGAGCATTCATTTGCTCCGCCCGTTCCATTTTTAATCTCATTCTTTTTTTTAGTGCAGAGATTTTCTCATAGAGAGTATAGACGATGGTATTTACTTTTTTATGCCAAGGTCATCTATGAAACAATTGTATCTATATAGGTAGTATTTATGCATAAAAAAGCAAATACCATCGTCTATAATGTATAACTTGTAGCGAACAATAAGAGAGTTTTATAGATATAAACGAATTTTTACAATGGGGATTTATCCAGTATCGTAAACGAGCAAGATGGTGTATACTTATAAGAGTATATGATGAAAAGCATTAAAACTATTTTACGGGGACACGTGAAAGACGCTGTGTACGCTGCGAACGATGGAGCTGTAACAACCTTTGCAGTTGTTGCAGGAGTTGTTGGAGCCTCATTGGGTAAGCCTGAACTTTTGATTCTTGGGTTTGCAAGCCTGTTTGCCGATGGTTTTTCTATGGCAACAGGTAATTTTTTAGGAACGCGATCTGAAAGCGATCAATACGTGCACGAAAAGGAAGCAATGAAGAAAGAATTCAGCGGAGATGGGCGCCTGGCGAAAGAAGATGCGGGCAAGTTTCTGAAAGAAAGGGGTTTTTCAGACCAAGACGCAGAACAATTGTCTGCGGTGATGGTCAGGAACAAGCCATTTTTCCTTGACATTATGATATCGCATCGCTTGGGTATCAGCGACAGCAACACAAAAGACGCGTTGCGTAGTGCTGTGATAACGTTTCTTTCATTTTTATTCGCAGGTATTATTCCACTTCTGCCCTATATCTTTTTGAGTAGCCAAGATACTTCGCATAATTTTGTGTGGGCGTGTGTTTTCACCGGTGTCGCGCTTTTTGGTATTGGCGCGCTTCGGACGTTGTACTCGGATAAGAAGTGGTGGAGTGGAGGGTTTGAGATGTTGCTTGTTGGAGGCGTTGCAGCAATTATCGCGTATGCAGCAGGGTATGCGATTCAAGGAATCGTTTAGCAGCATCTCTATTACGAAACTATCAACGTAGAATTTTCTTTTTTATGCCCAGCTCACTACAAAGACAATCTTGTGTACGGTAGTGGCATTGTATGCATAAAAAAGAAAATCCTCCCGCTGATACTCATTAATATATACACAAACAGCGCAGTGTTCGTTATCATTTAATTCGTTATTTTTATGGCACGTACCATAGCTATCAATGGGTTTGGAAGGATAGGAAGAGCGGTTTTCAAACAAGCAATAGAACGTTCTCGTGATTTCAATGTTGTTGCTGTCAATGATTTGGCAACACCAGAAAACTTAGCATATCTCTTGCAGTACGACTCGGCAAATGGAAAATATGATAAAAGCGTCCGCGTCAAGAAAAAGGGAGAGATGCACTACCTCATCGTAGACGATAAGCGGTACGTGTTGTACGCAATGCAGGACCCTACGCAGTTGCCGTGGGGTGATTTGGGTGTAGATGTTGTTATTGAATCAACGGGTATTTTTACAACAAAAGAGAAGGCGCAGCAGCATATTGCAGCAGGCGCAAAGCGGGTTGTTATTTCCGCACCTGCAAAAGACGAAAACACACCGCATATTTTGATGGGTTCTAATCACAAAACCTTATGCAAAGAGGGGCTGGATACCGTGACTTCAAACGCCTCTTGTACAACCAATGCAGTAACGCCCCTTATGGCTATTTTGTCAGAGAGCCTGGGGGTTGTAAAAAGTTTGATGACAACAGTCCACGGATACACTGCGAGTCAATCGTTGGTTGATTCCACAGTAAAAGGGGATGATTTTTTGCGAGGTCGGGCAGCAGCAATGAATATCGTTCCTTCGAACACAGGTGCCGCAAAAGCGACCGCAAAAGCCCTACCTCATTTGAATGATAGGTTTGACGCAGTTGCAGTTCGCGTTCCTGTTATTGTAGGGTCTCTGGTAGATTTAACCGTGCTCGTTGAAAAGAAGACGAGTGTAGAAGCAGTGAACGCACTGTTCCGCGAAGCCCAAGACAGTGATAGGTGGAAGGGGATTCTGGAGGTGAGTGATACACCGCTCGTCTCATCAGACATTGTCGGCAACACGAGCGCGTCTATCGTTGATACAACGTACACCCGTGTTGTTGATGGCGATTTTATTAAAATTCTCGCGTGGTACGACAACGAATGGGGATATACGCACACTCTTCTTGAACACGCACAGCAGGTTGGTAATCTTGTATAGTCAATAATGAAAATAGGCGAACAATTAGAATCTATTCTTGAGGGTGATGTTTCAATGGACTCAAAGGTTCTTGCAGAGCACTCAAGAGACGCGAGCTTATTTCGGGTAGCGCCACGTGTCGTTGTGTTTCCTCGGTCGTCTTCTGATGTGCAGCAGGTCGTCCGCTTTGTTAATAGGAACAAGAAGGCGCACTCCAGACTTTCTATCACAGCGCGGAGCGCAGGCACTGATATGAGCGGAGGCCCATTGAACGACTCCATTATTTTGTCGTTCACAAAGTATATGAATAAATTGAAGATGCATAAAAAGACCGCAACTGTGGAGCCAGGGTTGTACCATCGCGATTTTGAAAAACAGGTGTATCCACGAAACCTCTTTATGCCAAGCTACCCTGCGTCAAAAGATTTAGCAGCGTTTGGTGGGCTGATTAACAATAACTCTGGAGGAGAATTGACGTTGCGATACGGAAAAACGAATAGATACGTGAAGAAACTCAAGGTGGTGTGTGCAGATGGCAACGAGTATGTGTTTGCTCCGCTCCATAAAAAGGAAAGGGAAGCAAAGTGCAGGAAGAACGATTTTGAAGGAGCGTTGTACCGTAAAACATACGGCTTAATCCAGAAGCACTACGACGCTATCTGCGCTGCGCGTCCCAATGTGTCAAAAAACTCAGCAGGATATGCGTTGTGGGATGTGTACGACAAAAAGAAAGATATTTTTGATCTAACACAGTTAATCGTTGGGGCTCAGGGTACGCTCGGGATGGTTGTTGAGGCAGATATAAAATTGGTGCCAATACCAAAGCACAGGCGACTCGCTGTTCTTTTTTTGAAAGAATGGGACAGGATCCCTGAGATAGTCAATGCTCTTCTGCCCCAGGATCCCGAGAGTATGGAGGTGTTTGACGATGAAACTTTGAAACTCGCGCTCCGTTTTTTTCCTGAAATCGCGAGCCGTACCGAGAACCAAAACATAGTGAAGATGGCGTTTCAATTCATGCCAGAGTTCTTGATAGGAGTACGGATGATGCGGTTACCCAAATTGGTGATTTTGGTAGAAATAGCAGAACATACAAAAAAAGAGGCAGAGAAAAAATTGAGCGCACTGGAGGAGGAGATGACGGCAATGAAGGTGATACATCGTTCTTTTCGAACAGAAGAGGAGGCAGAAAAATACTGGACTATTCGCAGAGAGAGCTTTGCGTTGTTGCGAAAGCATGTCGGCAACAAACGAACCGCACCATTTATTGATGATATTATCGTGCGACCCGATGTACTGCCAGTCGTATTGCCAAAGGTTTTGAGTGTGTTGAAACAATACTCTATCAAGGCAACGCTTGCAGGGCACGCAGGAGACGGCAATTTTCACATTATCCCTTTGATGAACCTTGAGGATCCGCGCGAACGTGCAAAAATTCCCATCGTTTCTGAAAAAGTGTACGATATTGTATTACAATACGGAGGCTCTATAACCGCAGAGCACAACGATGGGTTAATCCGTTCACCCTACCTGCAAAAGATGTATGGCAAGGATATGTACAAGATATTTCAAGAGGTAAAGCACATCTTTGACCCAAAGGGTATTTTTAATCCACGGAAAAAAATGAGCGCTGGTATGGAGTACGCAAAAACCCACATTGACCATATATAGTGTATGAAAGTATATCTTGGAACAGACCACGCAGGGCACGAACTCAAGGAGCACGTCAAAGATTGGCTTGCGTCTCGTTCTTTTGCAGTTGAGGATTGTGGTGCGTTTTCTTTAGATATTGGTGATGACTATAACGAATTTGTGTTTCGTGTAGCAGAACATATTGCACAGAGCAATGTTGATAGAGGAATTATTTTTGGTGGCAGTGGTCAAGGAGAGGCAATGCAAGCGAATCGAGTACAAGGTGTTCGTGCTGCAGTGTTCTACGGTGGCGATACAGAGATTGTGCGGCTGAGCAGAGAACACAATAACGCGAATATTTTATCAATTGGCGCGCGGTTCGTATCTCAAGAAGAGGCGTTACGGGTGATACAGATATGGTTGGGTGAGCCATTTTCAGGGCACGAACGACACAAGAGAAGGAATAAAAAGTTAGATGAACTCCTCACTTGAAATTATCCCTGCGATTCTTACAACGAGCGCTGAGGATGCACGAAAGAAAGCAGACGCAGTGTCTCCGTTTGTGCGATGGGTACAGCTGGATGTATGCGATGGCTTTTTTGCACCATCTGCTACCTGGGGCGATCCTCGCGCAATACGAACGCACCTCAGGAACGTTTTTGTGGAGGTTCATTTGATGGTACAAAACCCAGAACAGAGCATAGACGAATGGTTGGATTCGGGCGTCAAGAGAATATATGTCCACTACGAATCAACCCAGCATCTGCCTTTGGTGCTGCAAAAGATACAAGACGCAAGCATAAAGGCAGGGGTCGCGTTACTACCCCAAACACCTGTTGATGTTGTTGAAGCCGTTGCTCATACCATAGACGCAGTCTTGTTATTTAGCGGCAATTTAGGCGCGTATGGAGGTGAGTTCTTGGAGGAACCAACATTGGCGAACATAGCAGCATTGCGAAAACAGTACACAGATATTATGATAGAGGTAGATGGAGGTATGAATCCACACACAGCACAGAAGGTATATCGCAGCGGGGCACGGGCAATTGTGTCAGGAGGGTTTATTTTTCAAAGCAATTCAGTGCGTGATGCTGTGGAACAATTGAAGAGTGTGGCGTATAATTAAACTATACAATGCCAATACCACCTATTCATAACGACAAAGTCAAAGTACTTGAAAAAAAAGCGATTGAGATTCGCGAGGATATTTTACAGTCATTGTACGAGGCGGGCAGCGGTCACTCTGCTGGCCCATTGGGGATGGCAGATGTTTTCACTGCGTTGTATTTTCATATTCTGAATCATAAACCCCAGAATCCGTATTGGGAGGACAGGGATAGGATGGTTTTATCAAATGGCCATATTGTTCCTGGGCAGTACGTTACGCTTGCGCACGCAGGGTATCTTCCCATAGAAGAGTTGAAGTCGTTGCGAAAACTGGGGACACGGCTCCAAGGACACCCTCACCGCCCTGCTTTGCCTGGCATTGAGACAACGAGTGGACCCTTAGGAAGCGGACTGGGGCAAGCATCTGGGATGGCGTGGAGCGCATTGCTTGATGGGAAAAAATGGCGCGTGTATTGTGTGATGAGCGATGGAGAGCAAGACGCAGGCAATACATGGGAGGCTGCTATGTGGGCAGGCAAGCATAGGTTGCATAACCTTACTGCAGTAATGGATAGAAACAATATTCAAATAGATGGATACACTGAGGACGTGATGCCGCTTGAGCCCCTGAAAGAAAAGTACGAAGCGTTCAATTGGAAGGTACTTGAAATAGATGGGCACAACATAGGAGAGATTGTCCGCGCATACAAGGAGGCTGAAGCAATTTTTGAAAAACCTGTCCTGATAATCGCAAATACTATTCCGGGATGGGGCGTTGAGTTTATGGAAAATAAGTACGAGTGGCACGGTAAGCCTCCGAGCTCATTGAAAGAATTAAAGGAGGCTCTGGACGATCTCCGCACCCTTGAAGGCAGGATTGAGAGCGAGCATAGATAATATGTTGCTATGACAGCGAAATCCAAAAAACGACAATTAGAAAAAGCAAAACAACGCAACAATAAGGCGAGTCGCGAGGCGTTTTTTGATAAATTGAAAACAACAGGACACGAACCATTGCCTGACCCTACAAAGTTTAGAATAGGCAACGTCTTGAAACCCTTGTTTCTCCTCGGGGTTCTTGCCCTTGTACTCTTTTTCGGATATCAATCTCTCGTTGATTCCGATAGTGGGAGTATTGGATCGCAGGACAATAGTGGCAATACCAACACTGCTGTTGTACCTGATGATACGCAGACCCAAGATGACAAAGATAACACATCCAACAATGATAACATTAGCAGCGATACAGGTGATTTCTCGGTTGCTATCAGGAGTAGTATTGCTATTTCCGAGCCTACAACCATATCGTATGGCTTACCTTCGTCTCTATCAGCCGCAGAGGTTGCATTATTGGATAGCGAACTCCACCTTGTTGATAAAGATGGCGCGTACATTGGCTATATTACAGATTTGCCCTTGAGTGACACGAGTTTTGAGTGGAATCCTCAAGTTGTGTATCAAGAAAAAGGGAGCGAGGTTATTCAGGCACCACAGCAAGGACTCTATCACTTGATGATAGCGTTACGCCCCAATGACCAAGCAGAAACCCCACTGTCTGAATTGGAGCAGACCACAATAAGCAATACGTTCGATATTGAGTACGATGAATCAGTAGAGGAGTCTCCATTTCGATGCTTTAGCCTTCGAGAATACAATCAGATACGAGGGTACTCGTCGATAGTGAACCTCTTAGAGGAACGAGGTTTTACAGTGAGCGGGCAGGAAACGGCGTGTTATTCACCAGATCAATCGCCAGGAGAGTCGTCGCCAGACCAAGCAGTAATGATAGTTCTTATGAACGAGCGTTCAGAACGTGGGTATCCTTTGATATTCCGCTTCGTCATAAAGAAATACTCAGAGGACGATAGAACAGAGGTAGGTGCAGCTCAGGCAGTATATGCTATTCCGCGCGACCAAGAGCTAACGATTAACTCACTGAGCGTAGGGCGCAGACAGGGCGCTATTGTACCCCTTGTTGTGAATGGTTGGTCGCTGTTCAATTACAATTTTGTTACTAATGTTATTACCGCCGTTGCTGGATAGCAACTCCTTTACTACGTATGAAGTATAATTCTCGTCTTTCTCTTTCACAACCTCAGTTCACCCTTCAGTCAAAAGTAGAGTACGCAAAGACGCGGGATGGGTATGGGCGTGGTCTTGTTGAGGCAGGGGTTGCGAATAAAAATGTCATTGTTTTGTGTGCTGACCTGTCTGAGAGTACGCGGTCAGAATGGTTTGCAAAAGAGTTTCCCGACCGATTCGTTCAAATGGGGGTTGCAGAGCAGAATATGGCTACTGTTGCCGCAGGTATTGCAGCAACAGGAAAGATAGTTTTTATCTCCTCGTACGCAGCGTTTTCTCCGGGCCGCAACAACGAACAGATTCGTACAACGATTAGTTATAATTCGTGGGGTGCGGACGAAGACAAGAAAATAACCGTTATTATTGCAGGAGCGCACGCAGGTATCTCTGTTGGACCAGACGGAGCAACGCACCAAGCGCTGGAAGACGTTGCATTGATGCGCGTACAACCAGGTATGGTCGTGGTTGTCCCAACTGATTTGCACGAAGCACAGAAAGCAACTGTTGCTTTGGCGCAGCGAAAAGGTCCCGCGTATATTCGTTTTGGAAGGGCAGAGTACCCAATTATAACAACAGAAAAAACGCCTTTTGAAATCGGCAAAGCATTTGTATATACTGAAGGGAAAGATGCAACTATTGTCGCGAATGGACCTTTGGTACACAAGGCGTTGTGTGCGGCATCCGCGCTGGCGGAGCAGGGTGTTGTGTGTGAGGTTATCAATTGCCCAACAGTCAAGCCGCTTGACGGAGAGACAATAGAGCGCTCTGTTCGCAAGACAAATGCGCTGGTAAGTGCCGAAGAACACCAGATAACCGGAGGTCTGGGGTCTGTGCTGGCTGAGTATCTCAGTACTCACTACCCCGTACCGCAAGAGTTTATCGGTGTCAAAGATCGGTTTGGTGAGTCTGGTACTCCTGATGAATTATTCCAGCGATTTGAGATGGATGTTGTACACATCCAAGAAGCAGTACAAAGAGTTATTCAACGAAAATCATAGGTATGTTTTTGAGTAGAAAAAAATACGATATTGTCTCAGTTGGTTCAGCAGTATATGACGTCTATTTAGAGAGCAAGCATTTTCGCGCCATTGAAGATGAATCGTTTGTAACAGGTACAGGGTTGTGTCTTGATTTGGGTGCAAAGTTATCCGTAGACAAGTTTCATCTCACAACAGGAGGAGGGGCGTTGAACACCGCGATAACATTTGCGAACCAAGGGTTGAGCGTTGCGCTTGCAACAAAGATAGGGAACGACACAAATGGTACTATTATACAGCACGTTATGCGCGAGCACGGTATTGCAACCGATTTTCTTACCGTTGATACAGATCGTCCAACAACGATGTCTATTTTGTTGCACGCAACGAAAAATGGGGAACGGAGCGTTATCTCGTGCAAAGGTGCGTCAGCCTACCTCAATGCTCAAGAGCTGCCCATTGCAAAAGTATTGTCGCACACAAATTGGCTCTACATTACGCACATCCCTGAAGGGGGCAGTGGTTTATTTGAAGAATTGGTTATGTCAGCACGAAGAAAAGGGGTTGCTATTGCATTAAATCCAGGAAAGACACAGTTGAAAATGAGGCATGATTTAGTGCCATTGCTTGCGAACGTGTCAGTGTTTTTTGTCAATCAAGAGGAGGCGTCGCTCCTGACTGGTGTAGAGTACGAAAAAGAAGACGAGGTGTTTTCTCGATTGGATGAATGGGTGGATGGCTTAGTGGTTATGACAAAAGGAAAACAGGGTGTGTCTGTTTCTGATGGTAAGACACAGTGGAGTGCGCCATGTTTGCCCGATGCAGGGTTTGTTGACAGGACAGGAGCAGGGGATGCATTTGGATCTGGCTTCACGTCTGTTCTCTTGCGCCACGGTAGCGTAGAAGAGGCAATACAAGTTGGGAGTGCGAACGCAACTGCTGTCCTGCGAGAATGGGGAGCAAACAGGGGGCTTTTACAGCACGATGATTCGCCTGATAGGTTTGGAACAGTAGATATAGTAAAGACAAAACTATGATTCGTCTTCACGATATAGTGCGTATTAAGGAGAAAAAGATGAAAGAACTGGATGTCCATATGCAGGCAAAGGTTGGAATCTCTGGTGTGCGCGAACGGCTTGAGAACACAATACAACAAGGCATAAATTCAAAGTTAGGCATACTGGGACTATCAGAGGATTCGTCGTATGACGAGGTGCACAAGGGGATTTTTCGCGCTGTGCAACACGATGAGGCACAGTTGTATAAGTATGTTGGAATAGAGCCTTCCAATGTTGATTTTCAAAAGATTACTCAGCGCGCACGGGAAATGGGTGGTGAGCAGAACGGATTTTTTCTCAAAAAAGAGTGCGCCCGTAAAATATTAGAGAAACGTCCTCCTGAGACAACGATGAAGCAGTTGGGGTACTCGTCTGTTGAAGAGATGCTCTCGCGCGAGGATATTATGGATGTTTTCTCTGCCCTTCGTTTTACAGAGAGTACAGAGTGGATGCACAAGACATTTGATGACGCGTACTCTCGTTTTACAGCGAACGACTTTGAGAAGCGCGCGATAGAGATTCGCGTCTTGGGCGACCAATGGAAAGAAGTTGCAGAAAAGTTTGTCGCAAAAAAACATCACAACGTGAGCCACCTGAAAGAGTTTGGCGTTATTTTTGTGAACCCTATTGCAGAGTCCGCACCAGGGAAATTCCTGCGCGACTTTGCGTTATTGCTCCACTACACGCACGAGATTGTATTTTATAGCAAGCTGTTTGAGCGATACATTGAGAGAGAAGATTTTAATGAGAGATTTTTGTCGCTGCTGCGTGGCGATGTTCCGCGACAGCCGCTTTTTCGGAGGAAGGGAGAGTGGTTGATTATTCAGCGATACCTCTGGAAAGAGAACCCGAATGATAAACGGCTATTTGCGCCACGGGTGAATCCTGAATCGTTGCACTGGCGTAAGGCACAACAGGATATTGTCGCCTTGTCGCAAAAAGAGCAGATTGATGGATTTTCCCTCTGGGACGATTCCGACTACTTGGCAGCCTTCTTCCCGCACGCAAACGAGCTTGGAATGGTGAGCTTTGATATGGAAGACAGCGCGATGAGCTTTGTTGCGCACAACGAACAGCAAGACACTCGTTTTATCTATCACCAACAAGAGGCGCTCTGGAATAAAATATTCGCGTCATACGTTGGTGGGTACGATAGATTGGAAGAGTACATTCTTGATTTTATGGACAGAGGGCGAATTACACTATAGGGTGCAGTATTACAGCGACCTCCAAAAGATTTTTTCTGGACTAAACTGATTACAGCAACCGCCAGAAAAAACTTTTTTCGGTCGCTATGTGATATGTATAGAAAGTAAATTCTTTTTTATAATATAAGATATTGTTGTATGAAAACATTGCGCGAATTGCACAAGCAGGCAAGGGAAGAAAAGTGGGCAATGCCGCACTTTAATTTTTCTACCATTGACCAATTGCACAGTTTGATAGAGACAGCGCATAGTATGCGTTCTCCGTTTGTCGTTGGCTTGTCTGAAGGGGAGAGAAAAGCCGTTGGTCTTCGTCAGGCAGTTGCTTTGATACGGAGTTTTCGGGAGCAAGGAAAATGTGTTTTTTTGAACGCTGACCATTCGCACAGTAAAGAGAGCGCGTTTGAAGCAATAGACGCTGGGTTTGATTCTATCCATATTGATCTATCCAAAGAAGAGTACGAGAAGAATAAGCAAGACACTCAGGAAGTTGTTGAGTACGCACGGGCACGGAACAGCGACATTGAGGTTGAGGGAGAGTTAGGGTATCTGGTTACGGATTCGTCAAAAGTGTACACCGATACAATAGAGATACCCGAAGATTCGTACACGCAGCCTGAGCAAGCAAAAGAGTACGTTGAATATACGCAGGTTGATAGGTTCTCTCCTGTATTTGGCAACTTGCACGGTATTGCGGCAAACACTCCACAGATACGGTTTGATATTATCGAGAGCATACGGAAGGTGGTTCCTGAACATGTCACCCTCGTTGTCCACGGAGGCTCTGGTATCACTGATGTTGATTTTCAACACATTGTGCGGTCTGGATTTAGTAACGCGCACATTAGTACTGAGATACGACTTGCGTACGCGCAGGGATTGCGAAAAGCACTGAACGAGGATCCAGATGAGATCGCCCCATATCGTTTTGTAAAGCAGGCGCAAAAAGCACTCCAAGATGTTGCGCGAAAGAAGATACTACTCTTTGGTTCAGACAATACGATTGCACAAGAGTAAGAGATGCTGTATAATGATGTATTATGAAAAAAACAGAATTTGAATACAAGTACGTGAAGAAGTGCGCTGACTGTAAAACAATGTTCTCTTCTCGGTCTATTCATCTTGTGGATCGGTTCAAAAACGTTTCGCAAGTGTATGTTGAGTGTAAAAAATGCAAAAAATCTGTGTTGGTATATATTGTCAAAAGCGAAGGTCTCTTTGTGACGCAGATTGACGTGCCAACCGATATGAAAAAAGAAGACATCATTCGTTTTCAAAATATGTCGCCAGTCAGCGAAGACGAAGTACTGGCGTTCCGCAAATGGATCAAAAAGAGTGCTGTCTAAATCATATCTAACAAGTGCTTATATACCTCATTCGTAAAAATCTCTCTATGTAATAGAGAGATTTTTTGATGGTGTGGTATAATACAATGTTATGGATAAAGAACAGAAACTTCAAAAATTAAACAACTTTGTTTTCTTTGACACAGAACAAGGCAAGGTGAATATAGATGTTTTCTTTGCAGATGACACTATATGGCTGACACAAAGATTGATGGCAGAACTCTTTGAAGTGGATGTCCGAACAATTAGCGGGCACCTCAAAAACATCTTTGAAAGCGAGGAGTTGAGCGAAAATTCAACTATCCGAAAATATCGGATAGTTCAAAAAGAGGGAAGTAGGGAGGTATTGCGTGAGATAGAATTTTATAACCTCGACGCAATCATAGCAGTAGGATACAGGGTCAATTCAAAGCGAGCAACCCAGTTTCGTATCTGGGCAACGAATGTATTGCGGGATATGGTTGTAAAAGGATTTGTTATAGATGATGAGCGGCTCAAACAAGGAAGACATTTTGGAAAAGATTATTTTGATGAGCTTGTTGAAAGAATTCGTGAGATTCGTGCGAGCGAGAGAAGGTTTTATCAAAAAATAACCGACATATACGCACTATCTGCGGATTACGATAAAAACGCAGGTACGACAAAGCAATTTTTTGCAACAGTTCAAAATAAATTACACTGGGCGATTACAGGCAAGACAGCAGCAGAGATTATTTATACAGAGGCAGATGCAAAGAAAGCGAATATAGGTTTGAAGACGTGGAAAAACGCACCAAAAGGAAAGATCCTCAAAAGCGATGTGGATACTGCGAAGAATTACTTGAGCGAGGAACATATCACGCAACTCAATCTTCTCGTGAATGCATACCTGGATCTCGCTGAACTACAAGCAACCAGGGGAATTGTAATGAATATGAAAGATTGGGTTCAGAGACTGGATGATTTTTTACGTCTATCTGACTACCCACTACTCTTAAGAGGCAATAAAGATAAGATAAGTGCAGCAAAAGCCAAAATCAAAGCAGGAAGCGAGTATAAAAAATTCCGCAAGAAGCAAGACAAAGAATACATCAGCGACTTTGACGAAGAAACAAAAAAATACCTCAAAGGCGATTCGTAGTGTTAAGTATTATGTTTATGTATTTTATCAATCATGAAAATAATAATTAGTCAGTCGGTTACAATTTGTAACCGACTGAAATGAGCCACCTCAGTTAAGAAGAAAGTCAATCGGTCACAATTTGTAATCGATTGAAAAATGATGTTGTAAGAAAAAGAGATCGAAATAGTATAAGTCATTCTCAATAGTATGGTATAGTGAGATGTCGCTTATTAGAATTAACCCATTTTAGTATGAGAACTTATAATATTTTTATTAGTCATTCGTGGAATTATTCAAATCAGTATCAGCGACTCACGGAACTATTAAAACAAGCACCATATTTTCAGCATAAAGATTATTCAATACCAAAAGATGATCCTGTGCATAATGCAAGTCTGGATAGAGAATTGGAGGAAGCGATTGAAAACAAAATGAATTTTTGTAGTGTAATAATTGTTCTTGCTGGGGTTTATGCAGATCCATCTTATAGTAAGTGGATAGCTAAAGAGGTGCGTATTGCTCAAAAACAAAGTAAGCCGATTCTTGCGATTGAGTATTGGGGAAGTGAAAGAACGTCGCAGTTTGTCAAGGAGAACGCAGACAAGATAGTAAGGTGGAATGGATCATCTATAGTATCTGCCATTAAGGAGTTGTATGATAAATAGATATGCAAAATAATCAAGATAAGGAACAGGTATTAAAAATATACGAGTTATACTTGAACAGTATTGAGAAGATTAGCGACAGAAGGGGTCGTGCTATAAATCATTTTATAACAATCAATTCTGCTATATTGTTGGGTGTTGGTTTTCTGATGCGATATCTTGCGGAATATGAATATATAGATGCTCTATTGTCTGGGTTGTTATTTACTGGTTTTTGTTTGTGTATCCTGTTTTATCGTATAATTGGCTCATATAAGGCAATGAATTCTATAAAATTTGAAGTATTAAATAAAATAGAGAAAGATTTTTTCTCAGTACAACCATATACCGATGAATATAATCTTATGAAGCAAAGAAAGAGCAATAGGCTTTCTGGTAATGAAAAGTACATCTTTGTTTTATTTGGGGTTATGTATTTGATAGGCATCTTTTTGTTTTATGGTTTTGATGAAAAGATACTTTCGGTTATAAAATAGATTTCAGTATAGAGAATCAAAGAATAATACATAATCTATGAGGCTAAAAAGCATTCAATTAAGAAACTTTAAGAGGTTCAATGACCTGACGATAAATCTTGGTGATAATCCGAGTAAAATTATTGCATCAGTCGGACCAAACGGCTGTGGTAAGAGTAGTATTTTTGATGCTTTTGAATACAAGAATAGAGAAATCAAAGAGCCAAACAATCAACCATCAGAAGATGCGATGTTCTATGCCAAGTGTTCTCAAAAGAAAGAAATGGATATTATCTTAATAAAAGAAGATGGAACAGATGATTTTGATGAAAAGAGTTTTTATATTAGAACTGCGTATAGATACTCACCGAGACAACAGGTGCATTTAGGTGATGCGATAAGCCGACCTAAAAATGACTCAGATTCAGACCGTCCCAGAAGTAGCATTGAGATGGATAATCGGGGGAGAGAAAATCATAAGAGGCTCCATGCACACTTATATCAACAACAAGTATTAGAAGAGCAGAAAAATGGCATCGTTTCAAAAAAACAAATACACAATGAGTTTCTAAGCTCATTGAATACAATCCTAAGAAATGTTCTTGATATACAAATTCACGATTTAGGAACCCCTTTTCATAGCTTAGATATTCCTCGTGAAGCAGGAGACAGAGGAGCAGTAGTAGATAGTCAGTTGTTTTTTACAAAGGGAGAGTGCAAGAAAATTCCCTATATCAATCTTTCTGCAGGAGAAAAAGACACATTGGATATTATTCTTGATTTGATGCTCAAAACCGAAGAACGCAATAATGCCATTTACTGCATAGATACACCAGAATTACACATAAATACATCTATTCAAAGAAATCTATTGATAGAAATTGATAAATTGATACCCGATACTTGTCAGCTATGGATTGCGACGCACAGTATTGGATTTTTGAGGGCATTACAAGAAGAGTTGAGAGACAAGTCTTCAGTGTTAGATTTTTCTGAAAAAGATTATTTCAATGGCACAAAAGAAATTCAACCAATCCTGAGAACACGAGAAAATTGGCAAAGAATTTTTCAGACTGCGTTAGAAGATTTAACAGGATTAATGGCTCCAAAAAGAATTGTATATTGTGAGGGCAAATTACAGAATTCTTTAGATGAAAAACTTTTCAATATAATTTTCGGAAGAGAATTTCACGACACTCTCTTTTTATCGAGTGGAAATAAAGATAATGTTCAAAGGTGTGCCAGTATTGCCCTAGCGGTCCTGAATAAAGCTTTTCTGGGTGTTGAAATTATTGCATTAATTGATAGAGATGATGATTTGGGAGAAGTGAAGAAAAGGAATGTTGTTGTTCAAAAACTGACTCGAAGAGAATTTGAGAATTATTTGTTTGATAAGGAAATATTGAGAAAGTATTGCGATGAGCAAGGTAAGACTTTTAGAGAAAATGAATACGATGATTTGGTTAAAGATATAAAGAACGACGATGTTAAGAAAATAGGCAGTGATTTGGTGAAAAAATGTTGCGACTGTGATTTATCAAAGAATCTTAAGGTTGAGTTGGCAGAACTATTGGCTGAAGATACTGTAGTATACCAAGGGTTGCGAAGAGAGATTTTTGGAGTGAGTGTTGCAACAGAATGATCATTAGTAAATATGAAAAAACGAGATAAAAAATGGAAAGAGAAATATTGTTTGTTAGATTATGGTTATGAATAAAAATAAATTTGATACAAAGGATAATGATGTAGAAAAATTACAAGACATTGTTGTAATACCGGTTATAGATACAATTGTATCTACTATTCCTTTTTTAAATATTGCGTGGAATATTGCAAAGGCAAACCATAACTATACTTTGCATAGAAGGACGCATCGTGCCATTGAGTTTATTGAAAATATTCAAAATCACCCCGAAAACTTTATTGGGGATATTTTAGAAACTGAGGCATTTCAAGATTGTTTTGTGATTGCTATCAATAAGTACATTTTAGAAAGAAATGAGACAAAAAGAAAATATATGTGCTCCATATTCAATAATGGAGTAAAACATAAGTATGACCCGAGTTTTGAATTGGAAAAGATGTATAACGTAATAGCTATTTTGAATAGCAATGATATAGAGATTTTGAAGAAAATAGATATGAATAATAAGGAGTCTGTTGCAATATGTGATGATGGATTAGACCCCACAAATGAGAATTTATCTCAACTGGCATCTGTAGGGATATTGCTCATTGATACTTCATCAAGATGGACCGGAGAGGGTGGTAGTCCTATATATTTTAAGCCGACTAAATTTGGCAAGAGATTTGTTAAATATCTTGAATTTTATGATGGGAATTCAAAAAACTAAAAACTGGGAAGAGGTGAGGTTGGGAGGGAGGAGATGTTGTTGTGTTGATGTATTTGGTTTATTAAAAAATCTCTCTGTTACAAGAGAGATTTTTTAATCGGTGTGGAAAATCAAAAAGCAGGATTTTGGTATAATGAGAGTATAAAATATGTCGTTGATATAATGCAAATTATGAGTGCATTGTTGCGACACAAGAGGCAACGAGGACAGTACTACACGTTGGGCAATCCTTTCTCTCTCAATCCTTTTCAAGAATGGGCAGAGTTAATTCGTCTCAAACAGCGAGTTGTTTTAGAGCCGTTTGCAGGAGCAAACAATATCATAACATTATTAAGTGACGCGGGATACGATAATGAGTTTGTCTCTTTTGATATTCATCCTACGCATTTTGCAGTACAAAAACGGGATACCATACAGGATTTTCCAGGTGGTTTTTCGGTTGCTATAACAAATCCACCGTGGCTCGCCAGAAATTCGGCTACAAGACGAGGATTGTATTTTCCGAATACTGTATATGATGATTTATACAAACACTGTTTGCAGTTGATGCTGGACAATTGCGATTTTGTCGCAGCCCTGATTCCCGCATCCTTTCTACAAAAAGACGACCTCAAAAATAGATTATCTTACTTTATCGTTCTTCATGACCCCATGTTTTCCGACACAGAAAATCCTGTTGCTCTAGCACTGTTTGGTTCAAGTGAGGAGAGTGTTAGGATATATCACAATAATTCATTTGTCGGCAACCTATCTGAACTAAAACAGTTTATACCTACAACACATGGTCAAAGTGCTGTGAGGTTCAATGCTCCAGAGGGTGAAATTGGTTTTATCGCATTTGACAATATAAGAGAGAGAAGCATTCGCTTTTGTGAGGGTGAAGATTTGAGAAGGTATGTTATCAAACACACAACCAGAATGATAACAAGGATAGAGTGTGATGCGGGGGAACACGATATAGTCGCATTGGTGCACGATTTGAATAACGACATAAACGAATTTCGAGACAATACACAAGATGTTTTCTTGACCCCATTTAAAGGGTTGAGAAAAGATGGTATGTATAGAAGGAGAATGGAGTATTCGTTAGCGAAAAAATTCATATTACAATATGTATAACACACCAAAGTACGAGCAAGAGTTTTTAAAGCAGCAAGCCGAAAACAATGCTTTAGTTAGAGATCAACTTGAACAAAAAAATAAAGATATGATGCAAAAGATACATACATTCTGTGAAAGGTCTGGTTTTGATTTTGATGATGTTGTGAAGAAAATCAATAGCGATGTAATGTTTGCTTCTACCTTTGCAACAGACCCTGCAAAGCAAAATCTCTTTGAAAAGTTAGCTGGAGAGTATATTCAGGGCATTGATTTTATAAGTGATTTTAAAAAATTACCCAGTTCTGGAACAAATGCTCTGTATATTGTGAGTGGCTCTTTACTGGGTGGTGATGATTTATCGCGTTCAGGAGGATCAATAGAAGCAAAGTCAATAGATTTTTCTTGGAAATATAAAGATAAACAATTTTATGCGTTTCATAAATACACAAGGCAGAGTGGAGGAGCGCAGGACAATCAGTATAATGATATGAAAGCATTTATAAGAAATGCAAATAGTTCTACAAATCAAAACTACTACTTTATGGCGATTGCAGATGGTGAGTATTTTAATACACAAAATGGTAAAGCAGGCGTTTCTAAAATAGAAAATCTAAAAAATATGGCAAATAACAGTATGGGTGTCTATGCTGTTCGGATAGAAGAGCTGTACGATGTGCTGAAGACTATTTGTAATGTTTTCTAATCATAGGCTGCTTGTATGTCCTTATTTTCTCGTATGTTGGTACGCTTTTAATATAATCCTATGATGCCTATGCGATAAAACTTGCATTGTACTGTATAAGAGGTAGGATAATAACAGAAAGGGGGTGAAGCTATGCCGCACAAGACCCCACACCGCGTCCACATCAACCGCTGTGTTGTGGATGGTACCATTCTGCAACGCACCCCCTCGGGTACGTACCTCTGTCTTTCCTGTGGCAGAGTGTATGAGAGAGTGTCTGTTGTTTGCTTGAAGGAAATAACGGCAGAGACAGAGGAGGACGGGAGCTATCGCAATGAGTGAAGAACGTGAGTACGAGGCACTCGTAGAGTTCTCAAACCTCAACTCTCCTTGTCTCCACTGTGGGTATGTACGGTTTGTGTGGCTTGGTGGGAAGCTGTTTGCTTGTATTCTCTGTCACAAGTTCCACCAGACAGAAGATACATTTTCACTCAATCTGAAAACGAAAGGTGTCTCCTCTCCACCACAAGCACCTATTCCACACCCACGACTTCCCCCATTCAAAAACTGAAGGTGTAGTGAACCACCCCTTGCTATGCGGGTTGGCAAGTAAAATACAACCCGCTTTATCTTGTAGTACGTGTTGTTATTTACACCAATTGATATTTGATGTATGATGAGTGAGTATGTGCTTGTCATTAAATGTAGTGATAGATGCCAACGATAAATCAGTTAATACGAAGACCGCGTAAGAAACAAAAAGACGCAAAGAAAACTCCTGCCCTGGGGCGTAGTTTTAATGTGTTGAAAAACCGCCCTGTGCTCTACAACTCTCCGTTCAAACGAGGGGTGTGTGTTCAGGTGCGAACCGTTACTCCAAAAAAGCCGAACTCGGCGTTGCGAAAAGTTGCGCGGGTGCGATTGAGTAATGGAATGGAAGTTACCGCGTATATTCCTGGTGAAGGGCATAACCTTCAAGAACACTCGGTTGTCTTGATTCGTGGTGGTCGAGTAAAGGACTTGCCAGGCGTACGCTACCACGTTGTACGCGGTGTTTTGGATACTGCGGGCGTTGAAGGAAGGCGAAATCAGCGAAGCGCGTACGGAACAAAGAAACCAAAAGAATAAACACACACAATGCGTAAAAAAACTCGTATCAAAAGACACTCTGTTGCGCCCGACACTCTGCATAATAACGTTGCGGTTGCAAAGTTTATCAACTATATAATGAAGGACGGAAAAAAGTCTATTGCACGGAGTGTTCTTTACGATGCTTTCAAGATCATAGAGGAAAAAGAAAAACAGAACCCCTTGGACGTATTTGACCGCGCATTGAAAAATGTCGCTCCCACACAGGAAGTCAAGAGCAAGCGAGTAGGAGGAGCAAACTACCAAGTACCGCTTCAAGTCCACGGTAATAGACGAAATATGCTTGCGATGCGATGGTTATTGAATTCTGCTCGTTCTCAGACAGGCAAGACAATGAGTGAAGTGTTAGCACAAGAACTGATTGCTGCGTCTAATAACGAAGGGAACGCGATTAGAAAGAAGCAAGACACAGAACGAATGGCACACGCAAACCGAGCATTTGCTCATTTTGCGTAGGTTTTTACGATGTGAGGTATCTTTTCGTTCATACTACAGGAGTATCTCTCCTGTTCTTTTTATTTAATGCTATAATGGGTACAACAGTGTTATAGTTAATACGATTTTTATGGTGAATAATGTGGACTACACACAACAAGGTGCAGGTAATCCTCTGCCAGAAAAAGTTCGTGGAGATCACAAGATGATAACAATCCTCTTGATACTTCTTGTTTTCGGTTGGCTGGGTTTTCATCGTCTATATTTAGGGCATCTTAAGTCTGGCTTTGCTCAGTTGATAGGCGTGATAGTAGGTTGGGCACTTATTTTCGTTGGTCTTGGAACTGCTCCAACGAATGCAATGGGAGAAGCAGAGCTTGCAGGTGGAAGTTTGGGACTATTCGTTCTGGGTTTCCTCCTATTGCTTGGTGTTGGACTTTCTGTATTTATAGATTTTATCTTCATATTGATAGACAAGATGACGGATAGTAAAGGGTTGTATATTCAGCGATAACACATCAAGCGAGTGTTTGAGTAGCAAAAAGAAGAATATATTCTTCTTTTTGTTTTTAGGGATGAGGTTAGGTTTTGCAGGTTTTTGGGGTGTAGTATCGAGGTAGCGGTCTTGTTTTCTAACCCCCCTATCCACAACCCCCCATTGACAATCAAGCGGGGGGGGGGGGGGTTTTA